>JALYNE010000443.1 GCA_030773375.1 Pseudomonadota bacterium | reverse complement strand
GCGGCAGCCGACATACCGCTGCAGTCGTCAGTTCCACACTCCGGTACATCCTGTGCGCACCGGCCCTTCTTGTGGTAACGATTGAACGCCTGCTGCGCCTTCTCATTAGCCTGCCTGGCCTCCTCGCATTCCCGCGCGGCCTCGTTCTTCGTCCTCTCGGCCTCTCGCTGCCTCGCGGCCGTCTTTCTCTCGAGATCGGCTAGTGCCTTCTCAACTTCCTTGTACGTCGGTGTCTGTTTTGCGAGCCATTCGCCTGGTCCAAGGAGAGCAAGAAGCCTGTCGCCTTCTTCCTTCAAGATCTTTGCGTCGCTCAGGGCCTTCTCCGCCTCGGCCGCCTTGTCGGCAGCCGCCTTGGCGGCCGCCTCAGCTTTGGCGGCCTCCTCTTGGGCCTTTGCGTTCTCAGCTTCAGCCTTTTCGTACTCCTTCTTAGCCGCCTCCTGCTCGGCGCGCTTCTCGTCATCTTCAGTCTGGCCGTCCGGATTGCTAAGCTGACAGTCCTTCCCGAGCTTCACCCCCGGGAAGCTTACCTCCTCAAGGTGCTTAACGAGACTATCAACCGGCTTCGCGCACCTCCCCGTCGCCTCTGCTAAGCACCGCACTGCTCGCTCAGTTGCTGTCCCGCCGAGTAGCGGTCTTGAAAGACACGCGATCGTGGGATCAAGTCGAAGGGGGTCTGCCACGTCCCTGCTGTCATGGCAGGCGTCGCGCCCTGGGCCCTTACCTGCGGCATTTCCATTGCCCGTGCAGAGGTTCTCGGCAACGAGACCCGGCGACAGGAACGTTGCCCCCGTGAGTCCTCGGCGCCGGCGCCGATGAGCGGCTCGGCCAGCCCGCCCGGGAAGGCGAGGCTCTCGACTCTCAGCACGTGAGTCGCGGTCGCTGCACTCGGAGCCGACGCACATATAGCCCAAGGGCCCAACACCTCGTTCGATCATCTCAGAGAAGGAGCAGCCGTACTGGCCGAGGTTGTCCTGAGACACGATCGACGTAACGAAGGTTTCGAGGTCAACGTGGTTCTCGTCTGACTTGCTCCCACTCCTGTAGCCGAATAGCCGACCGGTGCGACGGTCGTATAGCCACAGACCATGCCAGACGGCCGGGAACCGCTGTGTACGTACCGCCTGCACCAGCGCTTCCCGGTTGGTGGTAAACCACCGCGACAAGGGCGCCTCTGGTCCACGGTCCTTCTCCACGTCGTAGAACAAGAGCAACGGTGACGCCAGCGCGGCGACCACTGCCGGAACTAACCGCTCGAGACCATTTACTCGCAGGAATACGGAGAGCTCCTCAAAACACGTCACCGCTCGCGCGGCTAACTCCTGGCTCTGACGCTCGCTAATGCACGCACTCTGACGCGCCAACTGAGCGAGAGCGTCCACCGCTGCTTGCTCCTTGCCAGCGCTGGTCGAAAGGACCGCGTCGAAGTAGGCGGAGAACATGCCGTCCTGCAGTAGATCGCCGGAACACTCTTGATCCTGGTTCAGGCCCACCACCGCGGTATGGAGTCCCGACATGAATCGTCGCCGTAGCAGTATTTCCCAGTGCAGCAGTGCCGCTCGGACCACCGACGTGTTATTGCTAGCAGCTCCCTGGGCCATGTTCTTGTACACGTCGCCGAGCTTGTGACTGAGGGCCGCGTCAATTTCAAACAGAGCCGCGTCAGCGTCCCGGATCAAGAGCGCTCGTTCGTCAACGGCCTGGTCGCCGTGCTCCCGTCGACTATGACCTGATTCGGCGACTCGATCTGACCAAGCTGCGGCGGAGCCTGCGACTTCCAACATCAAGTTCCGCAACTCCACGATGTTGGGATCGATACCGCCCTCGAGCGACTTACCTACGACTTCAGTCGGTGCTCCTGGTGTTCCATCTGCTGATTCGTCCGACGCGCGCCCTTCCGCAAACACTATTGGCTCGGGGGAGACGCCGCCTCGCCCCTGTTTCGCAATCGTCATCCCGCTTGTGGACAACCGCCACGTAGGTCCGCCGATCATGAGAATCATGACCATCGAGGCCGCGAGACTCATCACCGTAATCATCATGGGCAGAGTCCCCCACGCTGGCATTCCGCCACTGCTACTTGCAACGCCCACAAACGCGAGCGCCAACAAGGCAACGTTTCGACGGATCGCGGCAGCGGTAGTTTGGGCAACGCGCAATCGCGTGCCGAGACATCTGCACGAGCCAGCGTAATCGCCTCGGGCGAGTGCGACCAAGAATGCTGTAAAGCTCAACAACATGAGAATGAGCCAGCTGCCGACCTCGACTGGGTGCCATCCCACCCCCCTTGTCCCGGCCCCTGGTTCTAGCCATGCGCGCACCGGCGGTCGTCAGAACCGATCGTGCTGGGATAGCCGCCAGCCGAGGAGCACCCCACGGCAGCGGCGAGGTTGCTCTGCGCTAGCAGGACACGGCGAGTGACGCTGGCCGCGCTGCGAGGTCCACGACCGCGAGCGCGGGCCGTCCCTGGCCCGCTGAGCTGAACGACGAAGATTCGGGCTGGCGGGTGTTCGCGTCGCATGAAGTGGCGTGCGCGGAGATGCCCGACAGGCTTCGCGCTCACGGGCCGGGACGAAGTACACGACCACCGCCGTCTTGTGGCCTAACGAAGTAGCCTGACGGCTGGCGGTTTCCGGATCAGGACGCCGAGCCGACGGCTTGCGTATCTGTGCCGTCGAAGGCGTCGAGCCTCGCCTGAAGCAGCAGCGCGTACTCCATGAGCGACTGGAGTCCCTCCGGGACTGGTTGGGCCTCGGCGGCTCGCGCAACTGCTCTCATCTCTGCGATGAACATGCGCGCGAGCTCGCGGTCCTCGGCGGGTGTGAGGCAGCTCGCGCAGACCTGACGACCATCTACGCGATCCCAGCTCGGCGCCTCCGTTCGCACGTATCCGTCCTC
>JALYNE010000442.1 GCA_030773375.1 Pseudomonadota bacterium | reverse complement strand
CAACTGGGCGGCGAGGTTGCCACACTGCTCGACGTTGGAACGCCGCTCGGCTCATCGTTCTCCGGCATCGCACCGCAGGTGCGAGAGATCGGCGTCCTTCGAAACCTTATGGGTGGATCCCTGTCCGACCGGGAGTTGGCAGTCCGCGGATGGGCGATTGTTCAAGCCGATCGCGTCATGCCCTATGACGGCGCAGTCGACATCCGAGCGTGGACGTCGACTGAGGTCGAGGCCATTCAAGCGGCAGCCGTCGCTGTGGGCGTAGATGCCGACCAGGGGCTCGAACGCCTTGGTCGTGCCTGCGACGTCTACCTGAATGACGGCGCGATCTGGTCAGGCATCCCCGAGCGCGTCTGGGGCTACAAGATCGGGGGTTACACCGTCCTTCGCAAGTGGCTGTCCTATCGCGATGTCCGAGTTCTGAACCGCCCACTGCGAAGCCGCGAGGCCAGTCACGTCAGCGACGTCGCCAAGCGACTCACCTTGCTGTCGCTTCTGACCCCCCATCTCGACCAGCATTACGCGGCAGTGCGCGATGCGGCTTTCGCTTGGAGAACTGCTCCGGCGCGGCCGACAACGGTGATCTAGGCCGGCGCGGGTGAGGCTCTTCGGCAGCTACAAGCGGCTTCGGGACAACGGCGTCTCCGCCATGGTGGGGGCGATCGAGATCTACAACAAGCCGCGGTTAACCTACCGAGACGAGTGCGCGGTCATCCTCATGGTGAACGCCTGGGAGTTGCTCTTCAAGGCGACGTTGAGCAAGAACAAGGTAAGCATCTACTACCCGAAGCGGCGCGGCGAGGACTACCGCACGCTGGGCTGGGCGGATGCCAGTCGCAAGGTTGCCAGCGAGGGTCACTGGCCGGCCGGGGTAGCGCAGCACCCCGTGGCCTTGAACATCGAACATTTGGCGCACTTCCGCGACAACGCCGTTCACTTCTACAACGCGGCTGGCTTCGGGCTCCTGGTGCACGCGCTAGGAGCGTGGGTCAGTAACACGCCACTTGGGGTGCTTGGACCGAATGACTGGTCGCGGGATCATGATGCGTGCCAGACGATCATGTTGAGGATGGCCTGTTCGCGAGGGATGCGGTCGAGCGGGCAGAGAGCATTCCGGCTGGGCCGAAAGTGCCTGTGGACAAGACCTTTCGGCCCTTCGACCCGGCTCAGGTGTTGTTGCTGCCTCCGTCGCTGGACGACTGGTTGCCGGCCGAGCATCTGGCCCGGTTCGTCGCTGAGCTGGTCGAGCATCTGGACCTGAGCCGGATCCGCGCGGCTTACACCCAGGGCCGCGGGGCGCCGCCGTTCGACCCGCGGCTGATGGTCGGGTTGCTGATCTACGGCTACACCATCGGCGTGCGCTCGTCACGGGCGATCGAGCGGCGTTGTATCGACGATGTCCCGTTCCGTTGGCTTGCCGCAGGGGCCGCGCCGGACTACCGCTCAATCGCCCGGTTCCGCAAGCGGCACCTGTCCGCGCTGGGGCATCTGTTCGTGCAGGCGCTGGCGTTGTGCCAGGCCGCCGGGATGGTCAGCCTGGGCCGGGTGGCGCTGGATGGCACGAAGGTGCGAGCCAACGCTTCCAAGCGCAAGGCGATGAGCTACGCGCGGCTGAGGGAGAAGGAGAACATCCTGGCCGAGGAGGTTTCGGCGTTGCTGGCCGAGGCCGAGCGGATCGACGCCGCCGAGGATGAGCAGTTCGGCAAGGACCGGCGTGGTGACGAACTGCCCGCCGAGCTCGCCCGCCGCGAGAGTCGGCTGGCCAAGCTCCGCCAGGCCAAGAAGGCGCTGGAGGAGCAGGCCGCCCGGGCGGCGGCTGAGCACGCCGCCGAGCTGGCCCGGCGCAAGGGCGCCGATGAGAACACCGCCGCCGAACGCGCCGCGCAGGCAGCCGCGGCGGCGGTGCCAAAGCCCAAGGCGCAAAGGAACTTCACCGACCCCGACAGCCGGATCATGCTGACCGGGGACGGGTCGTTCGCGCAGTGCTACAACGCCCAGGCGGTCGTCGATGAGGACAACCAGGTCATCGTCGCGGCCGACCTGACCGACTGCGCCAGCGACGTGGTGAGCCTGATCCCGATGACCGAGCAGGTCGCCGACAACACCGGCCAGCATCCCGAGCAGCTGCTCGCCGACGCCGGGTACTGCTCGGCTGAGAACCTAGACAAGGCCGCTGAGGTCGCCGAGCAGACCGGCACCGACTTCTTCATCGCGACCGGACGACGCAAGCACGACGAGCCCGCACCACCAGCGCCGCGCGGACGGATCCCGAAGCACGCGACGCCCAAGCAGCGGATGGCCCGCAAGCTCGCGACCAAGCCCGGACGGGCGGCCTACGCCAGACGCAAAGCGATCGTCGAGCCGGTGTTCGGGCAGATGAGCATCCTGCAGAACGCCAAGCAGCTCCTGCTCCGCGGCCACGAAGCCGCCCGTGACGAGTGGTTCCTGCTCGTCGCCTGCCACAACCTGCGCAAGCTCCACGGCAAGGTCGGCGTCAGCGGCCTCGCAGCCCTCGCCACCGCCTGAGGGCCGCTCCCACCGGCCTCCGCACCGGCATCAAGCGGCCCCAAAGCCCGCACAGCTGTGACGAGACGTTCCTGCGCGCACGTCTTCGACCGCGCTCGCGACGACCAGCGGCACGCTGCCGCGCCGCGTGATCAACCGAATGGACCTTTCGGACCCACGCTCCTAGCGGCGTGCCGCGGCGATGGCGGATGCGACGACGCCTGCAGCTGCCGCGCCGACCAGGCCGCGGTGCTGACTGAGCCAGAGTTCGGGGCTGTGCGCGTGCGCCTGGTCGTCGAAGCTGCCGTGCGCGGCGACCTCCGCGCCGTACACCGGCTCCCAGGTGTTGTGCTTGTTCCCGGGCGGGTCGTGCGGCTTGGACTGCTGGCCCTTGA
>JALYNE010000441.1 GCA_030773375.1 Pseudomonadota bacterium | reverse complement strand
CGATATCGATGAACTGATCACAAAGCGCCGCGTCGCCGCCATCGCCATCCAACCCGCCGCAGGCAAAGCCGCTTACGCAAAGCGTCAGACCTGATCACTTCGCTGCGGCTTCCTGACCACGCTTACCTCCGCTCTGCCTTTTCGCGGTTCCACTCGATCGCGAGCGCAAGCAGATAGGCGCTGAGCAGCGCCCCAAGATGGGGTAGCAGTTCAAAGCGCTCGACTGGAAGACGTCCGGGAGAGTCATGCCGCGTGAGCGGGTCCGAGCCTCACTGTATCGGCCGCTGCGCTAGCCTTACGGCCCCTTTCGAGGCGCGAGCCGTACGACCTTTTCGTCGGCTCTTGAAAGTGTGGCTATCGCAGAGGCGATGTCCGCCTGTCCAAACGGTTTGGCCAAGCGCGGCAGATGGAAGGTGTCTTCCGTGGTCCCCGTGTAGCCGGTGATCAAAAGGATCGGCATCTCGGGATGAGCTTCTCGCAGTCGGCGAGCGAGCTCCGCTCCGTCCATGCGCGGCATTTTGTAGTCCGTAATGACCAGATCGGGTGTGATGCCGTCGGCGAGCTTTGCGAGTGCTTCTTCCCCGCCACTAGCTTCGGTGACCTGATGACCCAGGTCGCGGACCATCTCGGCCGTTCCGAGCCGAACGACATCCTCGTCGTCCACCAATAGGATGGAAAGCGCGCCGACTGCGGCCGGTAAGGGTTTCAGTGTGACGGTTGTTTCGCGAGCGGCATTGCGCCCGGCGACCGGGAGATAGAGATCGGCACGCGTGCCTTCGCCGAGCGCGCTCGATAACTTGAACCCGCCGCCGAGTTGCCCCGCGAGACCGTGAACCATGGACAGTCCGAGACCGGTGCCGCGTCCTGTCTCCTTGGTCGAGAAAAACGGTTCGATGGCTCGCGCGAGCGTCTGTGCGTCCATTCCGCTGCCTGTATCGATGACGGAAAGCCGCACGTAAAGCCCAGGCACAAGCTTGGGTTCAGCGCTGGGACCGATCGCCACCTGCTCCGCAACAACAGTAAGGGCGCCGCCTCCAGGCATCGCGTCTCGCGCGTTGACGCAGAGGTTCAGAAGGGCGAGCTCGAGCTGATTAGGATCGGCCATAGCTGCGGGCAGGTCCGGCTCGTCGCGGATGTGGAGTTCGATCGCAGGCCCTATAGAACTGGCGATGAGATCGCGCATGCTATCGAGCAATCCCCCCACTTCGACAGCTTTGGTTTCGAGCGACTGCCGACGGGCGAAGCCCAGCAGTCGCTGGACCAACGTCTTCGCCCGATCTGCCGCCTGAAGAGCGTTTGCCAGAAGCCTTGCGGATCTCGCGTCTGCATCAGCGTATTTCCGCTGCAGCATATCCAGCACGCCGGTGATCGGTGTCAGCAGGTTGTTGAAATCGTGAGCAACGCCGCCCGTGAGCTGACCCAGCGTCTCAAGCTTCTGTGCCTCGTGAAGCTGCGCCAGGGCGAATGCGTGTTCGGCTGTGCGCTCCTCGACGCGGCGCTCCAGGTCACTCGCAGTTTGCCGGAGCGCCTCTTCGGCCGCCTGTTGCGCGGATATGTCCGTGTTCGTCCCGAACCAGCGAACAACCTTTCCTTGCGCGTCACGCATCGGGTGGGCGCGCGTCAGGAAGGGGCGGAACTCGCCCGCCGCCGAGCGTAGCGGAAAAGTCATCTCGAAGGGGCTGCCGCTGCTCAGCGACGCTCGCCACCGCTCAACAACAGCGGGCAAGACGGATGGGTCCTGCACCGATTGCCAGCCCCAGCCTTCCATCTCGGCTGGGGTGGTTCCGGTATAATCGTACCAGCGACGATTGTACCAGAAGATGTCCCCGTCAGGCTCCGCCATCCAACACAAGGTAGGGATGGAGTTCGCCAGCGACCGGAACTGGCGGTCGCTCTCAAGGAGTGTCACCAGCCGAGCGCGAGCCTCATATTGCCGGCGCCGGCCCCGCAGTGCGGAGCGGGCGAGACTGACGAGCGTAGTAGGATGAAATGGCCGCTCTAGGAACGAAACATTGCCGAGCGTCTCGAGGTGACGCCCAGCGGCAGGATTGCGTTCGAGCCCGCCCCCGTGTTGAGTGAGTAGCACGAAGGGGAAGTCGGACCACTCGGCCTGCTCCTTGATCCATCCCGACAGCGCTTTCAGATCGGCCGTTCGCAGCGCCTCTTCAGTGATGACGGCGAAACCTGCCCCGGCTTGAAGTTCAGTGACCAGTGAAGCGAGGCTGGGGCATTCGAAGCTCTCGATGCCGGCCTCTTTGAGCATGGCGCTCGCGATCCTGGCATCCCGCCCGACGGGCGCGAGGATGAGCGCTCGCTCCGAGACGCCGCTCAAGCGGGCTCCGCCTCAAGCAGCTCGCTCTCGTCACCGATCAACTGCGGGATGCCCCGTAGGACGCCCTGAAAGTTGACCAGCGGCTCGCCAATCGTGATGCCACGCTGGTCGATCCTGAACTCCCGGATCGTATCCTCGTGCGCGCCGGTACGTTTCTTGACGACGGAAATCGCTCGCCGCACCCGGCCTCGCGCCTCGAAGTAGCGCAGGAGGATGACCGTATCAGCGAGATAGGTGACGTCGACTGGCGACTTCATGTCACCCACGAGCCCGTGCTGCGCGACCGTCAGGAAGGTGGAGACACCCTGGCGGTTCAGATACTGCAGCAATTCGTGCATGTGGAGGATCAGCGAATGCTCCTCAGGCATGGCCGCTTGAAAGCCGTTGAGGCTGTCTATGACGACGGTGCCCGCGCCGCCCTCCTCCACGCAGCGCCGCACTGTCTCGGAGAACTCTCCCGGCGACAGCTCGGCCGCATCGACTGATTTCATGATCAGCTTGTCAGCATCGACCAACTTCTGGAGGTCAATCCCGAGGCTCATCGCACGGTCAAACAGCAGGCCCATCTC
>JALYNE010000440.1 GCA_030773375.1 Pseudomonadota bacterium | reverse complement strand
AGACGGCGGCATGAAGGTTTCGATTCAGCGTGAGGAAATCGGTTCGGGACGCAGCTTCGCTCGGCCCGTCCGCCATCGGATCGCCGTGCTGCTTCCTTGCTTCAACGAGGAGGCGGCGATTGCCCAGACGGTGACGGACTTCCGTGCCGCGCTCCCGGACGCCACCGTTTACGTCTACGACAATAACAGCTCGGATTTGACCCGCGAGGTCGCCGCCGCCGCTGGCGCCGTCGTTCGGACGGAGCGCATGCAGGGCAAGGGCCATGTCGTGCGCCGCATGTTCGCGGACATCGACGCTGACGTCTATGTTATGGCCGACGGCGATGCCACTTACGACGCGGCTGCGGCACCGGAACTGGTTCGCCGCCTCGTTGAGGAGCAGCTCGACATGGTCGTCGGGGCGCGCAGATCGGAAGTCGAGGAGGCCTATCGCCGGGGCCATCGGCTCGGAAATCGAGTCCTGACGGGCATGCTCGCCAGGATCTTTGGCCGAACCTTCAGCGACATCCTTTCGGGCTACCGCGTCTTCTCCCGCCGCTTCGTAAAATCCTTTCCGGCGCTGGCGCGAGGCTTTGAGACAGAGACGGAGATCAGCGTCCACGCGCTTGAGCTTGCGATGCCGGTAGCGGAAGTGGTGACGGCTTATGCCGCGAGGCCCGAAGGGTCGCAGTCCAAGCTTTCGACCTATCGCGACGGCTGGCGGATCCTTGTGACGATTCTTCATCTCTTCAGGATCGAGCGGCCGATCCTCTTCTATGGCAGCATCGCCGCCGCCCTTGCCGCACTTGCGATCGCCCTCGCGATCCCGCTTGCCATCACGTTTGCCGAAACCGGACTGGTGCCTCGCTTTCCGACCGCCATCCTTGTGACCGGCCTCATGATTCTTGCTTCCATGAGCTTTGCGTGCGGTCTGATCCTCGACACGGTCGTGCGGGGAAGGCGCGAAGTGAGGCGCCTTTCCTATCTCAGCTTTCCCGCGCCGGGGGCGGAGAGGGGTTGAACCGCGCCGCATTTGCTCCGATGTTCCGCCTTCCAGACAAACCACAGGACCTCCCGAAAATCATGGATCACGCAGACATCGTCTCCGGCCTCGTGCCAATTGTCATTGAGCAGTCGAACCGGGGCGAGCGCAGCTTCGACATCTATTCGCGGCTGCTCCGCGAAAGGATCGTCTTCGTGACGGGACCTGTCGAGGACCACATGGCGACGTTGGTCACGGCGCAGCTCCTTTACCTGGAGTCCGAGAACCCGAAAAAAGACATCTTCATGTACATCAACTCCCCAGGCGGTGTCGTGACCGCCGGCATGGCGATCCACGACACGATGCAATATATCCGGCCGCGGGTCGGCACGGTATGCATCGGTCAGGCGGCTTCGATGGGCGCATTCCTGCTTGGCGCCGGCGAGCCGGGAATGCGAGTCGCGCTGACCAACGCTCGGATCATGGTTCACCAGCCGTCGGGCGGAGCCCAAGGCCAGGCGACCGACATCGAGATCCATGCTCGCGAGATCCTCCGCATCCGCCATCGCATGAACGAGCTGATGGCCAAATTCACAGGCCAGTCGATCGAGGACATCGAGCGCGCCGTCGAGCGCGACCGCTTCCTTTCAGCGGAAGAAGCGAGGCAGTTCGGGCTCGTTGACGAAGTGTTCGACAAGCGGCCGGCTGGCGCCGACGAGGATGCGGCCAAAAGCGCCGCTTAACGTTGTGGCTTTACAATTCGGCCATTGTGATCGTGTAAAACACCGTTCAGGATAGCCGAATCCCGAACGGGCTAGAAGCGGGTCCGAACCCGAAGGACGAAGAATGACGAAACTGAGTGGCGGCGATTCGAAGAGCACATTGTACTGCTCCTTCTGCGGAAAATCGCAGCATGAGGTGAGGAAGCTCATCGCCGGACCGACGGTGTTCATCTGCGACGAATGTGTCGAATTGTGCAACGACATCATCCGCGAGGAGACCAAGTCAGCGCTGGTGAAGACTCGCGACGGGGTGCCTACCCCGGCCGAGATTTGTAAGGTCCTGGACGATTATGTGATCGGCCAGAGCCACGCCAAGCGCGTCCTCTCCGTGGCCGTCCACAACCATTACAAGCGCCTGAACCATGGCGCGAAGGGCGCGGATGTCGAACTCGCCAAGTCGAACATCCTGCTCGTCGGGCCGACCGGCTGCGGCAAGACCTTGCTTGCACAGACGCTCGCTCGGATCCTGGACGTCCCGTTCACGATGGCGGACGCGACCACGCTGACGGAAGCGGGCTATGTCGGCGAAGACGTCGAGAACATCATCCTGAAGCTGCTCCAGGCTTCGGATTACAATGTCGAGCGGGCGCAGCGCGGCATCGTCTACATCGATGAGATCGACAAGATCAGCCGCAAATCCGACAACCCCTCGATCACGCGCGACGTGTCTGGCGAGGGCGTGCAGCAGGCGCTCCTGAAGCTCATGGAAGGCACCACTGCTTCCGTTCCGCCGCAGGGCGGCCGCAAGCACCCGCAGCAGGAATTCCTGCAGGTGGACACGACCAACATCCTGTTCATCTGCGGCGGCGCTTTTGCAGGCCTCGAGAAGATCATCGCGGATCGCCTGCAGGGCAAGTCGATCGGCTTTGGCGCTTATGTCGCCGCGCCCGACGAGCGTCGAACGGGTGAGGTGCTGCGCCAGGGCGAGCCGGAGGATCTGCTGAAATTCGGCCTCATTCCGGAATTCGTCGGTCGTCTGCCGGTGATCGCGACGCTCGAGGATCTCGACATCGACGCGCTGGTGAAGATCCTTCGCGAGCCGAAGAACGCGCTTGTGAAGCAGTACCAGAAGCTGTTCGACATGGAGGACGTGAAGCTGAGCTTCACCGACGATGCCATGATTGCGGTCGCCAAAAAGGCGATCGAGCGCAAGACGGGCGCTC
>JALYNE010000439.1 GCA_030773375.1 Pseudomonadota bacterium | reverse complement strand
ACCTTGAGCCAGATGAGGAACGGGGCAGCCACGTAGATCGTCGAGTAGGTGCCGACGATCACGCTGATCAGGAGCGCCGTGGTGAAGCTCTGGATCACATCCGGCCCGAGCAACATGAGCGAGCCCAGCGCGATCAGCATGGAAAGGTTGGTTGCGATGGTGCGCGACAGCGTTTCGTTCATCGACAGGTTGAGAAGGGCCGTGATCTCCATCTTTCGATACTTCCGCAGGTTCTCGCGAACGCGGTCGTAAATGACGATGGTGTCGTTGAGCGAGTAACCGATCAGCGTCAGCAGCGCCGCGACGACGTTCAGATCGAACTCCATCTGGGTCAGCGAGAAGAAGCCTAAAGTCAGCGTCACGTCGTGGAAAAGCGAGAAGAGCGCCCCCACGCCGAACTGCCATTCGAAGCGGATCCAGATGTAGATGGCGATGCCGATCATCGCGAGCAGCAGCGCGAGGCCGCCGGCTCGTATCAGCTCTCCGGAAACCTTGCCCGAGACCGTCTCGACCGCGTCGATCCGCGCGCCCGGATAGCGCTCGACGAGTGCCTGCCGGACGCGCGAGGCGGCGCGGTTCGCGCCCTCTTCGCCGCCCTCCGGCAGGGGCATCCGGATCGTAATTTCGCGCGGGCTGCCGAATTCCTGGATGCTCGGCTCACCAAGACCCAAAGCGCCGACGCGCGTGCGAAGATCGTCCAGCGACGGCGGCTGATTGAACGACACGCGGATCATCTGCCCACCGGCGAAGTCGACGCCGAAGTTGAGGCCCCTGACCGCAATCAAAGCGATCGACGCCGCCATCAGCAGCAACGAGACAGCGATAGCGACCTTCCGCCAGCGCAGGAAATCAAGGTTGGTGTTGTCCGGGACGAGCTTCAGGAGACGCATGGTATCTGTCCTAGATGAAGAGCTCGGTCGGGCGCTTGCGGCGGAGCCAGAGCGCGACGAACATGCGCGTCACGGTGACGGCGGTAAAGACCGAGGTCGCGATACCGATCATCATGACCACCGCGAACCCACGCACCGGGCCCGATCCGAAATAGAAGAGCAGCATGCCCGCGATGACGTTGGTGATGTTGGCATCGAAGATCGCCGTCTGGGCTTCCTTGTAGCCATGCTCGATCGCATCCACCGCTCGTCGCCCCCGTCGCTGCTCCTCCCGAATGCGCTCGTTGATGATGACGTTGGCGTCCACCGCGGCGCCAACCGTCAGCACGAAGCCAGCAATGCCGGGCAGCGTCAGCGTGGCATTGAAGATCGCCATGACGCCGAGAATGATGATGACGTTCAGCACCAGCGCGATGTCGGCATAGATGCCGAACCGGCCGTAGGTCAGGAACATGAAGATGAGGACGCCGAGCGTGCCGATCGTCCCGGCGATCACGCCCAGGCGGATGGAGTCCTGGCCGAGCTCCGGCCCGACTGTCCGCTCCTCAATTACCTTGAGCTCCACCGGGAGCTTGCCCGAGCGAAGGGCAACGGAGAGCTGCCCCGCTTCCTCGACCGTGAAGCCGCCCGAGATCAGTGCCTGCCCGCCGAGGATCGGCTCCTCGATCGTCGGCGCGGAAAGGACGACGTTGTCGAGGATGATTGCGAACGGCTTCTGCACATTCTGCTGAGTGGTCCGGGCGAAGCGCCGCGCGCCGGCATTGTCGAAGCGGATGTTGACCACCGGCTCGTTGGTTGTTGGATGGAAGCCCTGCTGCGCGTCGATCAGCTGGTCGCCCGTCACCATCGCCCGCCGCTGGACGGCGATTCGGCCGCCGTCCTGCATCGGCAGCACCTGGCTTCCCGGGGGCGCGCGGCCGGCCTGCACCTGCGCGGGATCCGCATTGAGGTCGACAAGCTTGAAATCGAGGCGCGCGGTCTTGCCGAGGAGCGCCTTCAGCCCTTCCGGGTCCTGAAGACCCGGCACCTGGACGAGGATCCGATCCTCGCCCTGGCGAACAACCGTGACTTCCTTGTTCCCGGTCGGATCGACGCGGTTGTAGACGACCTCCCGCGCGGTCAGCATGGCTTGCTCGAGCGCGTCCTCGAGGCCGGCTTGAGTGGGCGTCATCACTACGCGGGTGCTGTCCATGACGCTGACGTTCCAGGTCCGCTGCCCGCCTAGCCCGACCGGCTGGGTCTGGTTGCGTGCGATCTCGACGGCGGCGTCGACCTGAGCCGGATTGCGCACCATGAAGGTGAGGCGCCCTCCCGAGGTCGAGATGTCGCCGATCTCGATGCGGAGCGAGGCCCGGCGCATTTCGGTCCGGATCGTTTCTTCCATGAGGTCGAGCTGCTGCTTGGCAACGTCGCCCGTTTCGGCTTCCATCAGCAGGTGGCTGCCGCCCGCCAGGTCGAGCCCCAAATTGATGCTCGATTCGCGCATGAAACCCGGAAAGCCGGCAAGCTGCGACTCCGGCAGGAAGCTCGGGATCGACAGAAGAATGCCGATCGCGAGCAGCAGGCTTATGCCCCAAACCTTCCAGCGCGGGAAATCCAGCATGGTATCAATCGTTCGCTGGCTTGGTGCCGTGCGGGCGGACGTCGCTCAAGGTCGCTTTCAGCACCTTGACGCGGACGCTCGGCGCGATTTCGAGCTCGACTTCATTCTCCTCGACCCGCGTCACCTTGCCGAGAATGCCGCCGCCGGTGACGACCATGTCATTCTTCTTCACCGCACCGATCATCGCCTGATGCTGCTTCATGCGGCGCTGCTGCGGGCGGATCAGCAGGAAGTAGAAAATGACGAAGATGAGAACGAGCGGAAGCATCTGAACCAGAAAAGCGCCTCCGCCTCCTGCGGCCGGAGCGCCTGCTGCTGCATAGGCGGGTGATGCGAACATGAAGTCTTACCTGATGAGAAGCGGCCGTTCGGCACGGCCGGGCCGGGACGGCGGCGCGACTAACATGGTGCCCCGGCCC
>JALYNE010000438.1 GCA_030773375.1 Pseudomonadota bacterium | reverse complement strand
ACTTGCGGCGCTCACGCTCATCCTCGACGGCGCAAAAGGGGCGGCGGCGGTCATCATCGTGCGCGCCATCCATCCGGACTATGAGGGCCTCGCCGCCGTTGGTGCCCTGCTCGGGCATCTTTACCCGCTGTGGATCGGCTTCAAGGGCGGGAAGGGGGTTGCAACCTTCTTCGGCATCATGATCGCGCTCCAATGGCAGTCGTCGCTCGCTTTTGCAGCCGTCTGGATCGGGGCGCTCGCTCTGACGCGTTACTCCTCAGTGGCGGGAATGTCGGCGGCGCTGCTGGCGCCGCTTGCGGCGGCCGCTTTCGGCCGCTTCGACCTTGCGCTTCTTTACCTCGGGTTCGGGCTGCTGGTGTTCTGGAAGCATCGCGCCAATCTCGAGCGACTGCTTGCAGGAACCGAGCCGCGCGTGGGCAGCCGCAAGGAAGCTTGAGGCTTGGCAACGAGCGACCAGATCGCGCGACTGCGCCTGATCCGCTCCGACAATATCGGCCCAATCACTTATTTCCAGCTCCTTGCCCGGTTCGGCACAGAGCAGGCCGCTCTCGACGCCATCCCCGAGCTTGCCGCGCGCGGCGGCGGCCGCGCCCCGAAGCTTGCGTCCGCTGAGGCGGTAGAGCGGGAGATGGGGCGCGTGGCTGAGCTTGGCGCGCGGTACATCTTTATCGGCCAGGGCCTTTATCCGCCGCTGCTCGCCGCGATTGAAAGCGCGCCCCCGGCGCTGGTCGTGAAGGGCGACCTCACTCTGCTCGACAAGCAGGTGGTCGCGATCGTCGGTGCCCGCAACGCCTCCGCCGCCGCATGCCGGTTCGCACGGACGCTCGCTCAGCAGCTCGGGGCGGAGGGCGCGGTGGTGGTCTCGGGCCTCGCCCGCGGCATCGACACGGCAGCGCATGACGGTGCGCTCGAGACCGGCACGATTGCGGTGATCGCTGGTGGGATCGACGTCATCTACCCGCCCGAAAACGAAAGCCGGCAGCGTGAAATCGGTGAACGCGGCCTTCTCATGGCGGAGCAGCCGCCAGGCGTCGAGCCTCGCGCCCGACACTTTCCCTTTCGCAATCGCATCATCGCCGGGCTCGCCCAGGGCACGATCGTCGTTGAAGCGGCACCAAATTCCGGCTCCCTCATCACGGCACGTTGCGCCACCGAAGCTGGCCGCGAGGTCATGGCCGTCCCGGGATCGCCGCTGGATCCCCGCGCACGGGGCTGCAACGAACTGATTCGCGAAGGCGCGACATTGATCCAGAATGCCGCGGACGTGTTCGAGGCGATCCGGCCGTTCAACCTCCGCCCGCTGGCCGAAGAGAAGACGGGCTATACCGCGTCACTGACCCCGACGGACGCGAGTGAAAGCGACCGGCGGGTGGTGGTTGATCTCCTCAGTCCGACGCCCGTTGCCGTGGACGAGATCGTCCGGCAGTCGCGCCTCGCCCCAGCGATCGTGCAGACGGTGCTGCTCGAGCTCGAACTGGCGGGCAGGCTCGAGCGCCACGCCGGCGGCAAGGCCAGCCTGGCGAACTGAGCGCTCCCGTTCCCGAAACCCTGCGCTGTCGCAAAGGCTCTCGCGAGATAGTGAAGGTTGCTTGGCTGAAGTCGCTTGACGTCCCGGTGACCGGCTCACCACCCTGTACGCGTACGCGTGAGAAGGTCTTTGTGAAGCGATGAAACTGGTTGTTGTAGAGTCTCCGGCCAAAGCCAAAACGATCGAGAAATATTTGGGCGGCGGTTACCGCGTACTCGCCTCCTATGGGCACGTGCGCGATCTGCCGCCCAAGGACGGGTCCGTTGATCCGGACCATTGCTTTGCGATGGAGTGGGAGACCTATCCCGACAAAGCGAAGCAGCTCAAGGCGATCACCGACGAGGCGAAGAAGGCGGACGCGCTTATCCTTGCGACCGACCCCGATCGCGAAGGGGAAGCGATCAGCTGGCACGTGCAGGAGGTGCTCCAAAAGCGGCGCGCGCTGCCAAGCCATGTTGAGCGGGTAACGTTTAACGCGATCACCAAGTCAGCGGTCACCGAAGCGATGGGGAATCCGCGCGCCCTCGACGAGGATCTGATCGATGCCTACCGCGCGCGCCGCGCGCTCGATTATCTGGTCGGCTTCACGCTTTCCCCCGTGCTGTGGCGGAAGCTCCCCGGCGCCAAATCGGCCGGGCGTGTGCAATCGGTCGCACTGCGGCTGATCGTCGATCGGGAACGTGAAATCGAGCTGTTCCGCCCGCAGGAATATTGGAGCGTCATTGCGATCATGGAGGCTGACGGGCAGGAATTCACTGCTCGCCTTGTTCGTTTCAGGGGCGAGAAGATCGAGCGCCTCACCATCGCCGATGCAGGCACCGCGAACGCTGCCAAGGCCGCGGTGGAAGCCGGCCGCTTCACCGTCGCTTCCGTTGACACGAAGCCGCTCACGCGCAACCCACCGCCGCCCTTTACGACTTCGACGCTCCAGCAGGAGGCGGCGCGAAAGCTCGGATTTTCCGCTAGCCACACGATGCGGGTCGCGCAGGGCCTCTATGAAGACGGGGCGATCACCTACATGCGAACCGACGGCGTTCAGATGGCGCCGGAGGCGATCTCGGCGGCACGCCGTGCAATCGCTGATCGCTACGATGCGAGCTATGTTCCCGACAAACCGCGTCTCTACCAGACCAAGGCCAAGAACGCGCAGGAAGCGCACGAGGCGATCCGTCCAACCGACTTTGGCCGTGACCGCGCTGGGTCGGGCGACCACGGACGGCTCTACGACCTCATCCGCAAACGCGCGCTGGCAAGCCAGATGGCTTCCGCGCGGCTCGAGCGCACGAGCGTGGAGCTCGCCGATGGCTCCGGGCAGACTGCGCTCCGCGCGACGGGGCAGGTCGTGCTCTTCCCCGGCTTCATGGCGCTTTACGAGGAAGGGCGCGACGATACGG
>JALYNE010000437.1 GCA_030773375.1 Pseudomonadota bacterium | reverse complement strand
GCTGCCGATCGCCCCAAGGATCGTCCGTGACGAAGCCGGCCGTGTGGCTAAGGAGATCCCTGATCCGGATCCGGGGCGAATCCGCGGTCGGGTAGCGCCACCCGCGCATCTCCGGCACGTAGCTCTCGGCCAAGGCGTCGAGCGAAAGCTTTCCTTCGTCTCTCAGCTTCAGGATGGCGAGCGCAGTGAAGGCCTTGCTCATCGAGGCGATGCGAAACAGGCTGTCGGCCGTTACCGGCCGCTTCTTCTCGAGGTCCTGGACACCATAGCTCTTGACGTGAACCAGCCGGCCATCGGCCACGATGCCGTAGACCAAACCGGGTGCGTGGCTTTGCTGTTGGAAGTCGGCAAAGATGCGATCGACCGCGGGGATGGCGGCGGCGATCTTATCCGGCACTCGCTGGGCCAAGGCCGAGGCCGGAGCGAGAATCAGCATGGTCGCGCAAAGGATTTTCAGGATTTTCATGGCCTCTCCTGCAGGTCTCCGACGAGAGGCTTAGCTCCCGAGCCGGCGCCGCGCCAGAGCAGCCGCAGCTCTCGTTTAGGTTGGAACCAAGAGAGGGCGCTCGGCGCTGAGCCGGCATGAGCGACATGGATTATGACTGCCTCGTGATCGGAGGAGGCCCCGCCGGTCTCACCGCCGCTATCTATCTCACCCGCTACCACCTTTCCTTAAAGGTGGTGGACGCCGGCAAGAGCCGGGCAAGCTGGATTCCCTGCACGCACAACCATGCCGGCTTTCCGGGCGGCATTTCGGGCAAGGAGCTGCTCGCCCGCATGCGGGAGCAGGCGCAGCTGTACGGCGCCTCGATCGAGACGGGGCGCGTCACCCGGCTCGACAAGATCGAGGACGGTTTCATGGCCGAATGGGGCAGCGGATCGGTGACCGCACGCAAGGTGCTGCTCGCGACGGGCATCACGAACCGGCGCCCTCCGATGGACGAGGATCTTCACAACGAGGCGCTCGCGAGGGGCTTGATCCGCTACTGCCCGGTGTGTGACGGTTTCGAGGTGACCGACAAGAAGGTCGGCGTCATCGGAAGCGGCTCGCATGGGGTCGCCGAAGCAGTATTCATACGCGGCTTCACCGAAGACATCACGCTCATCGCCCCCGATCGTGCGCATGATCTTAGCGCGGAGGACAAGGCCAAGATGCACGCCTTCGGCATCAAGTACGTCGACGGCCCCTGCCAGGCCGTGAGCACCGCAGACGAGTGCATCACCATCGCGACAGCCTATGGC
Source organism: Pseudomonadota bacterium (assembly GCA_030773375.1). GTDB lineage: Bacteria > Pseudomonadota > Alphaproteobacteria > Sphingomonadales > Sphingomonadaceae > Allosphingosinicella. Next base: position 1,716 of record JALYNE010000437.1, on the reverse strand, counting down.
GAACATGCGTTCGACAGCGTCTACCCGGCGCTCGGCTCGGACACGCACACCGAGCTTGCGCAGCAGGTTGAGGCGGAGCTCAAGGAAGGGAACGTCGTCGTTGATTCGCATCAGCGAACCAGCGTGCCTGGCCTCTATGCTGCCGGTGACGTCGTCATTGGGCTGGACCAGATCAGCCATGCAATGGGCGAAGGCGGCGTCGCGGCGACGACAATGCGAAATGACCTTGCCAAGGAAAAGCCGATCATCCGCGAGCACCTCAGAGGCAATTCGATCAGGTAAGAAAAAGCGGATCGACGACGATCCTGCCCTCCGACAAGTCGGCTATCCCTTTCCGAAACGGGACCATCGAGCGTTTCCCGCCGGGCGTCTTGATTTCGAGTATGTCCCCCGCTCCGAAATTCTCGACGCCCATCACCGTGCCGAGCGTTTCGCCCTCCTTGCTTTCGCAGGCCAGGCCGATGAGGTCGACGTGATAATATTCCCCCTCCTCGAGCGGCGGCAAGGCGGAGCGGGGAATTGTGACGAGCGCGCCCCGCAATGCCTCGGCAGCACTCCGGTCGCCAATTTCCGCAAAACGGGCAATGGCGCCGCCGCCGTTCGGCTTCACGGACTTCAACATCATCTCGCGAGCGCCGACCTGAACCGTCTCGTGACGGTTCAGGCTCTCAGCGCTTTGCGCGAACAGCTTCAGCCGGACCTCGCCGCCGATGCCGTGGGCACCTGCGATGGCGGCGAGGGCGACCCGGGCTTCAGCCAAGCTTACTCAGCCCGTTCCGCGCCTTCGGCCGGAGCGGCATCCGGAGCACCTTCGGCGGGCTGGCTGGTCGACTGGCCTTCGTTCGCGGCCTCGTCGGCGGGCGTCGCGTCGCCGTCACCGCCCGCAGCTTCAGCGGCGGCCGCGGCAAGCTCGGCGTCGCGGGCGGCACGCTCTTCCGCGCGCTCCTTCGCCTTTTCGCCCGGTTCCCCCTTCGTGAGGTTGCTGCGCTGGGTGCGCTCGAGGATGCCGGCGGCATCCAGGAAACGGTGCACGCGGTCCGACGGCTTGGCGCCGACCGAAACCCAGTGCCGTGCACGGTCTGCGTCCAGCTTCACGCGCTCCGGGTTGTCCTTGGGGAGCAGCGGATTGTAGCTGCCGATGCGCTCGATGAACTTGCCGTCGCGTGAGTTGCGCGCGTCCGTGACCACGATCTTGTAGTACGGGCGCTTCTTCGCGCCGCCGCGGGAAAGCCGGATAGAGACTGCCATTTCTTGTCCTTTCTGGATGATGAGTTTATTTCTTCATGAACTTTTCAAAGCCCGGCGGCAGGTTGAACGGCTGACTGCCGCCGGCCCCGGGCAGTCCAGGAAGCCCGGCAGGAGGCGCGGCACCGCCGCCGGGCATTCCGCCGATACCGCCAAGCATTCCGCCAAGGCCTCCACCGCCGCCGGGGCCTCCGCCCCCGCCGAACAGCGCGCCCAGTTTGCCGAGGCCGCCCATCTTTTTGATCTTCTTCATCGCCGTTGCCATTTCCTGGTGCATCTTCAGGAGGCGGTTCACCTCCTGCACCGTGGTCCCCGAGCCTTTGGCGACCCGTATCTTACGCTTGGCGTTGAGGAGTTCGGGGCGGACCCGCTCCTTCGGGGTCATCGAGCCGATGATGGCGTCGAGGTGAACCAGGGTCTTGTCGTCCTGCGCCTTCTGCGCGACGCCCGCCATCTTCTTCATCCCAGGCA
>JALYNE010000436.1 GCA_030773375.1 Pseudomonadota bacterium | reverse complement strand
GCGAAAGTCATCGAAAACGCTCAGCGCGACATCAACATCGCGTTCATGAACGAAATCACCCAGATCTTCTCCAAAATGGATATCTCGATTTGGGATGTGCTCGCCGCGGCGGGCACCAAGTGGAATTTCCTCCGCTTCCAGCCGGGGCTGGTCGGGGGCCACTGCATCGGCGTGGACCCTTACTACCTCAGTTACCGGGCTCAGCAACTCGGGCAGGAACCGCGCGTCATCCTCTCGGGGCGGTCGATCAATGATGGGATGGGATCTTGGCTTGCCGAGCAGCTCGACACCCGCCGCGAAAAGCCTGGATCCGCCCTGATCATGGGCTTGGCGTTCAAGGAGAATGTTCCCGACCTCAGGAACAGCCGCGTCATCGACGTCATCCGCAGACTGCAGGAGCTGGGCCACCAAGTCACTGTCCACGATCCGCTGGCGGATCCAGAGGAAGCGCGCCATGAATATGGCATCGCGCTCGCCGCCGACGGGCTGGAGCAAAGTTACGACCTGGTGATCGTGGCCGTGCCGCACCTTGCCTACGCCGAGCTTAGCGACAGCCGGATTGGGGCTCTGGTGGCAGAGGGAGGCCTGCTCGCGGACCTCAAGAACATCTATGCCGGTCGCGCTCTTCCTGAGCACATAAGCCGCTGGACCCTCTGACCCGAGTTGGTAGCGGTCTCAGGGAGGCGACCGCCCCGTCGTTGGTGGAGGCTAGACCTTAGAGGCCGTGATAGCTCCGATACCAGTGGACGAAGCGCGGAACGCCCACCTCGATCCTGGTTGAAGGTTGAAAACCAAGATCGCGTTGGATGGCGCTGATGTCGGCATATGTATCCCGCACGTCGCCCGGCTGCATCGGCAGCAGGTTCTTCTCGGCCTTGCGGCCGCAAGCATCCTCCAGGATCTCGATCATGCGCGAGAGTTCTTCCGATAGGTTATTGCCGATATTGTAGAGCCGGTGCGGGGCTTTGCTTCCGCCAGCCTTTTCGGAGCCGTCGTCGGGCGGTGAATTGTCGAGTGCAGCAACGATCCCCATGACGATGTCATCGATATAAGTGAAGTCACGGCGCATGTTCCCTTCGCCGAAAACGTTGATCGGCTCGCCTGCAAAAATCGCCTTGGTGAACAGCCACATGGCCATGTCGGGCCGGCCCCACGGCCCATAGACGGTGAAAAAGCGCAGGCCCGTCTGCGGCAGCCGATAGAGATGCGCATAGGTCTCGCTCATCAGTTCGTCCGCCTTCTTGGTCGCGGCGTAAAGCGACAGAGGATGATCCACCCTGTCCTCGACCCGGAATGGCAGGGTCTCGTTGCCGCCGTAAACGGAGGAGGAGGAGGCGTAGACGAAGTGAGGCGCCCGGCGATGGCGAGCGACTTCCATCATGTTGAGGTGTCCGACGAGGTTCGCCTGCACGTAGGCATGTGGATTTTCTATCGAGTAGCGGACGCCGGCCTGTGCTCCAAGGTGAACGATCTGTTCGAAGTCGCGTCCGGCAAGTGCCGCATCGAGCGCACCCTTGTCGGCGAAATCCACTTCCACGAACCGGAAGGCACCGCCAAAATCCGCTTGCTGCTTGGCAATGCGGTCGCGCTTCAGCTGCACCGAATAATAATCGTTCACATTATCGAGCGCCACAACCGACTGCCCGCGCTCCATGAGACGGCGGGCGACATGAAACCCGATGAACCCGGCGCCGCCGGTCAATAAAATGGCCACAGATCAGTCCCCTCCCCAATCTCCGCGATTTGCGGAGTGCGCTGCCGCGCGGCATCGTCAGCTTAGAGTTGCAGCGCCTTCGGAGCGCAGAAACCAGCGTGCGGATCCTTCGATCCCGATCGCCGTCAAGACACCCGTTCTGTAAGCCCCGGTGTCCAAGCCTATTCTGTTCGGTCGCTCTTCGGGCGATTCGACGATCGTGTGGCCATGAACGACGACAACGCCATGGTCGCTCGGATCGTCCAGGAAGCCTTCCCGGATCCAGCGCAAATCCCGGCTGAGCTGCTTTTCGAGCTCTACTCCCGGCCTCACTCCGGCATGAACGAACAGATAATCACCGAAACGGAAGGTGTCTGCCATGTTCGACAGAAACTCAACGTGCGCGGCAGGAACCTGGCGGACGAGCCGGTCCATGATTTCCATCTGACTGGCATTAAGCGCCCAGCCTGGATTCACTCCGTAGCTCTGCGCGCACTCCGACCCGCCGTACGTCAGCCAGGGCTGCACCACGCCCTCATCGCCGTTGAGCACGGACAGGAAGAACTCTTCGTGATTTCCCTTCAGGAACACGGTCCGACCAAATGACGGGGGGTTCGCAATCAGATGGTCGATGACGCCACGCGAATCCGGGCCGCGATCGACCAGGTCTCCGAGGAAAACCAAGTAGGTCTTGGCCGGTCCGCGGCTTTTGTTGTCCGCTTCGATGCGGCGCAGCAGGTCCAGCATGAGATCGAGGCGGCCATGCACGTCGCCGATGGCATAGGCCCGGCTACCGGGCGGGCCCTTCGCAACGATCTCACGCCGGGTTCTGGAAAAAAAACGTGCAAACACAGTCGATGAAAGCTTCCCAAAGCGCCGAGGGCGATATACGCGCCATAACTCGCGGATCAAGTGCCGACCCCTTGGCAACGTTCGATAGTGCTAAGGGATTGGTTCAGCGCGCAGAAAACTTAGCCGGTATATGCTTTCGCTGAAGCTCGTCATCGTGTAGACGCGCCAGCAACCGGAATTGTGAGATCACATGGGATCAGAGATGTCATTTTCGAGCCAGGAAATTCGTGCGCGCAGAATGCTTAGGCAGCTGGCAGGGGCGGTAGCGGGCGTCTTCATGTTGACGCTCGGCGCGTGCGGCTCACCGAGGCCAGCCAACATCCCTCAGGCGCCGACCAATTTTGCTGCACCGGATGCGGACGCCATCGCGGCGCCCGTGCCAGTGGCCCAGGCGCGAACCACGATCGCGCCCTACGA
>JALYNE010000435.1 GCA_030773375.1 Pseudomonadota bacterium | reverse complement strand
GACAGTCCAGTGCACGCAGGGCGGCTGCCCAGGCCGGACCGGCGAACTTCGCGTGTCCATTGCGCACGTGACGGCGAGTGCCGCCGTGGGTCTCGGCCGATCGCTCGGAGCCCGCGGCTATGCGCCGATAGGGGTGTTCTCCGGGGAGCAGGTCACCGTATTATTGAGCGCGGTTATCGTGCAGCCTCGCAGCGCATCGCGCCGGTTATCGGGTTCCTGTTGAGCGGCGAGGCACGGTCTGCGCCAAGAAGAACACCCCCCTGCCTCGGAAGCTGGCGGTCATCGGACATCGACCCACTCGGGTGCGACAGCTTCCTGAATTCACGGGACACCGGGGCACGAAAGCGGCCGACCCGCCGCCGTGCACCAGCGGTGTTCGATGTTCAGCCGGGGGACCACACCTGCTGGCCCAGACACTGCTCGTCCCGGACGAACCACTTCGGCACCACCCACGGCCTGAGATCGGCTCGGCACACTTGCGGCGTGACGAACGACCGGCTCAAGCGGGGCGAGGCTGTTCGCTCACGTACGGGCCGCCGGCCGCCACGCTGGCTAGGTGGCACGAGGCTGGCGCGCGGCGCCGCGAGGTGTCGCGTCGATCGCACCCGGCGGGTTCTCTAGCATTCAGTGCGTGAAGCCTGGAGAGCGGATCGCCATCATCAAGCGCATCGCCACCCGTCTCGGCGCCGAGGAAGACTGGGCGGACATCGACCTCGTCTTGGAGCAATTCGGCTTCGCGACTGAGTGGCGCTGGGAAGGTAATGCCAAGTCTTACGTCCTGCACTGCATCAAGAACGACACAGATGCAAAGCTGGCAGCGCTCGATCAATACCTCATGGGTCACTCACGGCCGGACGACGAGCCGTGGGAGGATGCCGGGTTCCGTCTCTTCGTTACGCACCTGGCCAAGCACAAGAGCACTGCGCACTCGTTGAAGTCGCACCTGCGCTTCTATGGCGTCGACGCCTTTGTTGCGCACGATGACATAAGGCCCGGGAAGGAATGGCAGTTGGTGATCGAGTCGGCGCTGCATTCCTGCGACGCTCTCGTCGGGCTTTTGCACGCAGGGTTTCGCGAGAGCGATTGGTGCGATCAGGAGGTCGGTTTCGCGCTCGGGCGTGGTGTTCCAGTGGTACCGATCCACTTTGATCTCTACCCGTACGGGTTCTTCGGCTCCGTACAGGCGATCATCAATGCCGGCACACAGGAGATCAAGGCGCTTGCTCGGAGATTGACGCTAATCTTGCTCCATGACAAGCGCACGGCAGACAGGCTAACGGAGGCCATCGTCGAGCAGCTCGTGAACGCTGGGTCCTTTGACCAGGCGAACAGGCTGTCGGCCTTGCTGGCGACAGAGGCACCTCTCCTCTCCCAGGAGCAAGCCCACCGGCTGCGCGAGGCCGAGAAGGAGAATGGGCAGTTGCAGGGCGCCTTCGACTTTGGCCGCAACGTGTCCGCAGTCGAGGCGAAGATACTCGCCGTCCGCCCGCCGGCCACCACCGATGACTTTGCCGAGGAGCCGTTCTAACGCCGTCCGGTGTCCATCTCGCCGGCAAGCGCGGGCCCGCACAATGACGAATAGGCGTGTGTTCTCGAAGTGCCGCTGAGGCGGCACTAACGGCAGGCCTGCGGCGCGCTACTTTCGCCGCCGGAGAACTATGGGAACGCTCGGGGGTCAACCGGGCCAGTGGGACTCGTGCCAGGTCCCCTCGGCGATCAGCGTCTCGCCACGTGGGACCATGACAGGCGGCCCTCGACGAAACTGCGAAGCCCTACCTTCGGATCCGGTCCATTGCCCGAGCGGCTTCCTCGGCGACCTCAGCGAGCCAGTCGTAGGTGTGAATCTCGATCCGCAAGTCTCGACCGATGGTCCGCCGCCGGTCCGCGGTCGAACCGTCGAGGTCGCGGCGTCGCCCGATGATGATCAAGCCGGACAATTGAGGGTCGATGTCGATCAGCCCGAGCCCACTCTTGTCTCGTGGCCGCGTTGCGTAGTTACGGTTGTAGCTAAGCCAGTTGCGCCAATCCGTGATTTGACGTATCGCATGGTTTAGGACGGCACTGAGATCACCGGCCTTGGTAGTCAGCCGCTGAGTCGGACTTTCTAGTTCGACAGCAGTCCACTCAAAGCCGATAGAACTCTTTTCGGCGATCAGGAAGTCAGTTACGTGCTCCGATCCCAACCGTTGCTGCGGGATACACCAGCGGCCGTGGCCGCCTCGGAGTGTCTGAACCAGGAGGGCCGGGTGCTCCTCAAGAAAGGCTTGCACCTCGGCCTCGGCCGCGCCAGCGTCGAGCATCTCCCTGAAGGCGTCGACCTCGCCGCGCCTCAGCCGGGTCCACCACACGAAAAACTCTTCAAGTGACGGTTCGCCCTCGGCTTCACGTTGACGCCGCGCCTTCCAAGCGCGGTATTCCGGCATCGTCTCAGCGACTTCAGCGCCGTTGTAGTCGTCACTCTCGTAGTAGTCGTCCGAGTCGAGGTAGTCGGAATAGTCCTCGTTGATATAGCCGTCGTCGTCGTACTCTTGCATCCCAGCGCCAGCGTAGGGCCTCACGCCGTTGCGCGGGTCCTCGGCGACTCGCCGGCTGCACGGTGAACGTCCGCAGATCGCACGACTACGGCACCTCGGGGGCGCGCGCGGTAATGTCCGCCGTCAGCGCGAACTAGCCGCCTCGTGCCGTCGCACCCAGCCAGTGCTTGTGCCGGATCCCCTCGCGGCCACCCGTACTGCCCTTCGGGATCCTCTGAGCGTTCGTCGCAGAGCACGTCCTGCGGCGCGTTCTGTCGCAACGTCTTGCGAGCAGATCGATGCTCCTATGTGTTGTCAAGGGCGAATGCGGGACCATTCAGAGCGCTCCGTTGCTGACCTGAGGATGGAGCTGGTATTGGAGGCAGCGCTCGCTGTCGTGGGCGGTGCCGTTGCAGAAGACGCAGGGTCCCTTCCTCCCGCCGTCGCTGATGCCGCACCAGCCGGTGGG
>JALYNE010000434.1 GCA_030773375.1 Pseudomonadota bacterium | reverse complement strand
TGCCCGAACGTCGTGGCCCCTGACGATCAGCTCGCGCAACACTCCGCGCAGAAAGTGCGCATTGCCGTGGTTCCAGCAGGATTGCAGGGAGTGGGTGAAGTAGACGAATTTCATGCCGCCGCCTTCGCCGCGAGCACCGGCCGCTGCACTGCGGGAAGGAGGCTCCGGTAGATGGCCGCCATCTGCGCAGCCATCGCTTCGGGCGTGAAGCGGGCGGCGCGGTCTTTCGCGGCTTTGCCCATCATCTCGCGCCGGAAGCCATCATTGACGAGGTCTCCAATGGCGAGCGCGAAGCCCCCCTCGTCGCGCGGCGGAACGAACAGGGCGGCTCCGTCCCAAAGCTCTCGAAAGGTCGGGATGTCGGACAGGATCAGCGGGCATCCTGCCGCTGCTGCCTCGAGCACGGCCAGCCCGAACGGCTCGTAAAGGGCAGACGAGACGAACACGGGCTTCGCCGCGAGCCAGCGCGCCAGCCCCTCTTCGCCGAGCGACCCGACGCAATGCAGATGCTGGAACATCACCTTTGCGCCATTGGGCCCCCGAACCGGACCTGCCGCGTGTACGGGGACAGCCATGCGCCCGGCGGAGGCGTCCAGGGTGCCAAGGTTCTTTCCCTCATCCCAAAGCCGGCCTGCAGTGAATGCGAAGTCGCGCTGGGCGCGCCGCGGGAGCTTGAAGGGCTTGCGGCCGTTGTGAACCGTTTTCGGCACCTGCGGAAGGCCATAGCGGCGGCGGGTCGCCAGGCCGAAAGCGCCCGTTGGAGTCACCACCACCTGGACCTTGTGAAGGCCCGCGCGAACAAGCTCCGTCCGCCACGCAAAGTCGGCAGGAAGCTCAGTTCCGTGCACCGCTTCCCACCATGTCGCAACGCAGCTGTGCTGCACCCCCACCACCGGCACCGGGAACGGGGCCTCGGCCGCAAGAGCGGGCGTATTGAGCTGCACGAGATCGACGCCGTGCTGCTCGGCGAGCGAAGCGATCGCCTTACCCGCCGCGTGCACGCCCGAGGCATCTTCAGCCAGCCAGTCGAGCGCAAGGTCCGTCTCGACGAGAGTGAGGCCCGGCACCTCCTCGGCTTCGGACGCTTGTCGCCGGCTCGGCCGCGGCCCCAGAACCGCGAGCACCGTCTCGATCCCGATGCCGGAAAGCCCGCGCGCCAGATCGGTGCTGTATTGCCAAACGCCGCCAACTGCATCGGCAGTGATGAGGATCTTGAAAGCAGGCTCCGTCACGCCACCGCCTGCTGCGGCGCGGAGGCAAGCGGTCGATCCATCCCCCGGGATTCGCGGAGCCACTCCGCGAGCAGCGCAACGCCTTCCTTCCATGGAACCGCCGGCGAGAGCCCGAGCGCCTGCCGCGCCGCCCGTGTGTCGGCAACAAAGTAGCGCTGATCGCCGGCGCGCCAGTCGTCGAAGCGAACCTCGACATCGCGCCCGAGGAGGTGCGACATGTAGCCGATCAGCTCGCGAAGGCTGACCGCATTGTCCGGACCGCCCCCCAAATTGAACGCGCGCCCGCTGATCTGATCGATCCGCTCCCAAGCGTGGACATAGGCCTCCACGGCATTGCGCACGTCCATGATGTCGCGCACCTGGTACCCGTCGCCGTAAAGAGTGATCGGCTCGCCCGCGAGCGCCCGGATCAGGAAATGCGCGACCCAGCCCTGGTCCTCGGTACCCATTTGCCGGAGGCCGTAGATGCAGCTCATCCGAAGGACGGCGGTCGGGATGCCGTAGCTGCGCGCATAATCCAGAACATATTGATCGGCCGCTCCTTTCGAGCAGCCGTAGGGCGTGTGAAAGTCGAGCGGGCGCGCCTCGCTTATGCCGTGCGTGGCAACCTCCCCATTCTGGGGAACGTAGCGCTGCCCCTCGAGTTGGAAGTCGATGTCGGCGAGATCGCCATAAACCTTGTTGGTCGACGCGAAAATGACGGGAGCCCGCTCCCCCTTCAGCCGGACCGCGTCGAGCAGGTTCAAGGTGCCGCGGATGTTGATTTCGAAATCCTCTCGCGGATCCACGAGACTGGTGGTCACCGCCACTTGTGCCGCCATGTGGAACACGGCTTTGGCCTCGCGGGCGGCCCGGGCGAGCGCGTCCTCGTCGCGTATGTCCGCGACGATGCTGGTGATCAGCTTCCCGTGCCGATCCGACAGCCAGGCCAGATTCTTCTCCACTCCGGGACGGGACAGCGCGTCGTAGACGAGGATCTCGTGCCCCTCACCAGCGAGCCGGTTGGCGATGTTGCAGCCGATGAAGCCGGCACCGCCGGTGATGAGCACGGGCCTTTTGTCGGCAGGAGAGGCAGCTGCGCTCATGCGACGAGCCCCCGCGCCTCAAGCTCGGCGCGGGCCTGCTCGACCCGATCGTCGGCAGTCTGCTGAGCGACCCATTCGGCCAACTCAGCAAGCCCTTCGCCGAAATCCTGTGTCGCCCGGAAATCAAGCTTCTCCGAGGCTTTGGCCGTATCGCAAAAGCAGTGGCGAATGTCACCGATCCGAGACTTGCCCACGATCTCAGGCTGGATGTTGTTCTTCCCCATTGCCCGGGCAAGTTCCTGCGCGACCTGCGTGACGGAACGGTCGTTGCCCGACCCGATGTTGAAAATTTCCCCGGCCGCCTGCCGAAGTTCGAGCGCGTCAGCAAAGGCACGGGCAACGTCCCCGACATAGACGAAATCGCGCCTTTGCTCGCCGTCCTCGAAGATCATCGGCTGCTGCCCGTTGAGCAGCCTCGATGCGAAGATTGCCAGCACCCCGGTGTAAGGGTTCGAAAGGGCCTGGCCCGGGCCATAAACGTTGAACAGGCGAAGGCAGACGCCTTCCATCCCGTACGCATCGGCCAGGATCATCGTCGTGCGCTCCTGCACATATTTGTTGAGCGCGTAAATCGAAGCAAGATCAGGCGTCTTCCATTCGGGCGTGGCGATCGGCTTCAGCGGACGTCCGGCAGAGTCCACCGGATCCCAGCTCTGCTCCTCGCTGGTCCG
>JALYNE010000433.1 GCA_030773375.1 Pseudomonadota bacterium | reverse complement strand
ACGTCCTTGTGCCAGGCGACCGCGCGTTTGATCGATGGGAGCGGGCTGCCTCTGCCACGATCCCGGTCATTGGGTTTTCACGACGGGAAAAGCGCCGGGCGCGCATCGTCAATAGCTTGAATCGAGTGCGACCATGACCCCTGGCGAGCGGTATCTCATGCGTGAGCTCAAGCGATTCACAATGACGCCGAAGCAATGGTACAACCTCGGCCCATGCACGCGTCGCGCGATTGCGCTCAAGCGCTACTGCTTCGGCCAGCGGGTAGAGGACGAATCATGATCTTCCCCGCGCGCCTGCATCACCGCTACATCAATGGCGTGGACAAACACGGCGTCCGCGATGGCGACACCGCCTGGTTTGAACTCAAAGGCCCAACGTTGCAAGGCGTCGAGCACACCTACGTCATCAAGGGGCGCTTCGAGGGCCTGGACGCCGGCAAGCGGGGCACGCCATTGGGCGACGAGGCGGATGCGTTTGTGCGCACCTGGCTGAACGTGGCGGCGGAGATCGCTAAAGACCCCGAATGGCCGCTGCACATCGGCACGTATGGTGTTGAAAAGTACGGCCGCGAGCAGGTCATCATCTTCCGTGACGATGAGCAGTGCCTCAATAGCGAGCTGATCGCCGCGCGATTGGCTGTCGCCTGGGATGGCCAGGGAGCCCACCCGCTATGACCCGCGCTGAGTATGACGCCCTGCTGGCCCGCGTGATGGACCTGGCCGACCTCGTGGGGCAGTATCCCCAGCTCGATCAGCAACTGGTCAGCCGCTTGGCCGACACGCTCCAGGCCGTGCAGCTCGACGCTTGGCTGCTGCTGATTCGACCCGAAGCACGCAATTAATGTCTCACATATGTCCCACTTTGAATGGACCGAACAACGCAGCACCGCTGCTTTAGGGCTTGCTGAAGGCAAAACTCATGTCGAGGTCGCCGAGGAGTGTGACATCGACCGACGAACAATTCATCGCTGGCTCCAAGACCCCGAGTTCAGCGCCGAAGTGGATCGCCTGTCGCTCATGGTTGGCATTGCCGGCCGCGCCCATCGCCTCCGACTGGCCCAGCGTGTGGTTCGCCGGCTGGCCCCCGACAGTGGCGAAGTGATGACCGAGAAAGACCTCCTGGATTGGCTCAAGTTTGCACAATCAGAAACCGATGGGATCAAACTTGACCTCGCCAAACTTGCCGCCGTCCTTACGCCTGAAACACCTGTGGCCCCTTCAGGATCGGATTGACGCGGCTGCCAAACAGCAGACCACAGGTGCCCCGCTCTCCTTCCGTGACTTTATCGCGCTGGTCAATCCGCGCTATCAGTTCTACCGCCACTGCGACGAGCTGATCGCGGTCCTCCAGCGGGTCGCCGACGACGAGCTGCACCGGGTGATGGTCTTCATGCCGCCCCGCCACTCCAAGTCGGAGACGGTCTCCCGGCTCTTTACTGCCTACTACCTGTACCGGCATCCTGAGCGCTTTGTCGGTCTCGCCTCCTACGGCGCCGACCTGGCCTATACGCTGAGCCGGGCCGCCCGCGAGAACTTCATGCGGGCCGGCGGACAGCTCAATCAGGCGGCCAAAGCGGTCAAGCAATGGCTGACGACCGCCGGCGGTGGATTCTGGGCCGCAGGTGTGGGTGGGCCCGCGACCGGTAAGGGCTTTCACCTGGGCGTGATCGACGACCCGCTGAAAGATGCTGAGCAGGCCGCCTCGGAGACGATCCGCGCCAAGCAAAAAGACTGGTTCGGATCGGTCTTTTCCACCCGTGAAGAGCCCGGCGGCGCGATCGTGGTGCTGCAAACCCGCTGGCATGAAGATGACCTGAGCGGCTACCTGCTGACCCTCGAAGCCGACGAGCCCGAGCGCTGGCACATCGTCAACATGCCGGCGATTGCCGAAGCGCGGACGGAGCCGTTTCCGGCCACCTGCACGGTGCAGCCCGACTGGCGACAGGATGGGGAGGCCCTGTGTCCCGAGCGCTATCCGTTGGACAAGCTCACCAAGCTGGCCAAGCGCATCGGTGAATACTTCTTTGGCGCCCTGTTCCAGCAGCGGCCTCGGCCCCGCGATGGGGGGATGTTCAAGCGGCCGTGGTTTGAGATTGTGCCCGCAGCACCCGTGGACGCCCGCCGGGTCCGCTACTGGGACAAAGCGTCCACCGCGGGTGCTGGTGACTACACGGTCGGGCTCAGGATGGCACGCGGGCATGACGGCTTCTGGTACATCGAAGATGTGGTGCGCGGCCAATGGTCCAGCGGTCAACGCGATACGGTGATCAAACAAACGGCTGCGCTCGACGGCGACGATGCCACGATCTGGGGCGAACAAGAGCCCGGCTCAGGCGGCAAAGACAGCGCCGACGCCTTTGTGCGGATGCTGGCCGGCTACCCGGTCTATGTCGAGCGGGCCACCGGCGATAAGCAGACCCGCGCCGAACCCTTTGCCGCCCAGTGCGAAGCGCGCAACGTCAAGCTGGTACAGGGCACCTGGAACAAAGCGTATCTGGATGAGCTCTGCACCTTCCCCAACGGCACGCACGACGATCAGGTCGACACCTCAAGCGGCGCTTTCAACAAACTTACCGATACTGGCTCCCTCCTCCTCTGGTAACGCATGAAACAACCCGGCACCCACATCCTGCACTATGACGGCCTAAAGGCCACGCCGCTGTCGGAGATGACCGACTGGGGCGATCTGTACGGCGACTCGTCGGCCAAGACCGCATTGACGTCGATCGACGCCTATGAGCAGGTGCCCTGGCTGTTTCGCGCCGTGGATCTCCGCGCCAAAGCGGTGCAGAAGATGCCGCTCGCGCTGTACCGCGGCAACCGCAAGACCGATGTGAGCGAAACGGACGAGCTCGCCCCGCTCGTTCGCCGCATCCGTGCCTTGCTCTTCCTGACCGAGGCCTCCCTCGCCCTGCACGGCAAGAACTACTGGGCGCTCGAAACGAACCAGTTCGGCCTCAACCTCACGCCGCGCTGGGTCGTGCCGACCAACA
>JALYNE010000432.1 GCA_030773375.1 Pseudomonadota bacterium | reverse complement strand
GTGGCAGCGATGCTCCGTTCGGCGGGGCTCCGCGCGGAGGCGGATCTCAGGAACGAGAAGATCAACTACAAGGTGCGCGAGCACAGTCTTGCCAAGGTTCCGTACCTGCTGGTGATCGGAAAACGCGAGGCCGAGGAACGGACAGTTGCGCTCCGCCCGCTCGGGACGGATGCGCGCCAGGAGGTGCTCGGGCTGGAGGCGCTGGTGAGCCGGCTCGGCCAAGAGGCCGTACCACCGGATCTGCGTGGGGCTTAGCCAAAGCAACTGGCGTCAAGGCGAAGCCGTCGCGGCTGATCGGCAACAGCGCCCTAAAATCGGGGGATGCCGAGCGGCTGCGCCTTCCATTTCTGCGCGATATTCACTACGTGTTGGCCCCAAACGGCTATCAGGAGATATTGCTATACGTCCCCCAATGACCAGGCGCCCGATGGCGCCGCCCATGAACGGCCCGCGATTCAACGAATTCATCACTGTGCCGAAGGTGCGCGTGATCGATGAGAATGGTGACAATCTCGGGGTGATGTACACCCGGGAAGCCATTGAACAAGCTCAGGGGGCGGGGCTCGACCTGGTGGAAGTGTCTCCCAACGCCGATCCGCCGGTCTGCAAGTTCCTCGACGTCGGCAAGTTCAAATACGAAGCCCAGAAAAAAGCCAATCTCGCACGCAAGTCGCAAAAGACGCAGGAGATCAAGGAGATCAAGATGCGTCCCAACATCGACGATCACGACTACGACGTGAAGATGAAGTCGATCAGCAAGTTCATCGGCGAAGGCGACAAGGTGAAGGTGACGCTTCGTTTCCGCGGCCGCGAGCTTGCCCATGGCGAGCTCGGCATGCGCCTCCTCCATCGCGTGCAGCAGGACGTGAGCGAGGCCGCAAAGGTCGAGCAGCATCCGCGCATGGAAGGTCGCCAGATGCTGATGGTGCTCGCGCCGAAATGAGCTTCTTGCTCGACTGACCTTTCCTTACCCGCACCACCCACGCTTTCCGTAGCGTCAATCGAAAAGTGCCGCTCAATGATGCGCTTGGATGTGCACCCGGCTTGTTGCCCAATTGCAATGAAACCCCCGCGAAGCGCCGGAAACTGCGGTTTTCCGCTGGTAGCCTGTCCAGCTTTTCAGTAGCTTCGTTTCAAACCCAAGAAAATTGGGTGGAGACGTTGGGGAGAGGGTTATGAAACGGTCCGCTTGGTTCCTGTCGGCTGGGCTGCTTGCGCTTGCCGCGCCGGCATTCGCACAGGAGAACGTTCCTCAGGAGGGGTCGCAGGCGACCGCGACGGGCGCGCCGGTCGCCGAGGCTGCCGGGACTGAGGACAGCGAAGGCGGAACTGCGCAAGGCGACATCATCGTCACGGCGACGCGGCGCGCCGAAGCGCTTGCCGACGTTCCGCTGGCGATCTCCGCGGTCACCGCGGAAACGCTCGAAAACACCGGCGCCAACGATATCCGGCAACTGAACCAGGTCGCGCCCTCGCTGCTTGTCTCCTCGACAGGAACCGAGGCCAACGGCTCGGCACGTATCCGCGGCGTCGGTACGGTGGGCGACAATCCAGGCCTTGAAAGCTCGGTCGCCGTGTTCATCGACGGCGTTTACCGCTCGCGCAGCGGCATCGGATTAAATGAGCTTGGCGAGATCGAGCGGGTCGAGGTTCTGCGCGGGCCGCAGGGCACTTTGTTCGGCCGCAACGCGTCGGCCGGCCTTATCCACATCATCAGCAAACGGCCTGCATTCACGTTCGGCGCGAACGGCGAGCTCACCTACGGCAATTACGACTTCATGCGCGCGTCCGGCAGCATCACCGGGCCGCTCACCGAAACGATCGCCGCTCGGCTGGACGGCGTCTATGTCAAACGCGACGGCTTCTACCGCGACATCAACAACGGCACCGACGTCAACGATCGCGACCGCTACTTCCTGCGCGGACAGCTCCTGTTCGAGCCGAACGACGCGCTCTCCTTCCGCTTGATCGGCGACTATACGAAGCGCGACGAGAAATGCTGCGGCGCCGTCTATGTCAACCGGGACGTCAATCCGCTGATCGGAAACCTGAACGAGCCGGTCTCGCCGTTCCTCGTCGGGGGCGTTGCCAATCCGAACGGCAACAACATCATCAACGTGCTTCGCGATTTGGGCCAGGATCTCGCTGCTTTCCGAAATGCGTTCAGCCGCAACATCTATGTCACGCCCGGTCGCAGCTACGAAGGCAATACCGAGGACAAGGGCATTTCGCTCGAAGCGAATTGGGAGCTTGGCGCAGCTACGCTCACGTCGATCACCGCCTACCGCGATTACCAGAACGCTCAAGCGTCCGACACCGACTATGGTACGGTGGATATCCTCTATCGCGCGGCCGACGGCGGCGCCTCGCGGCGCTTCAAAACCTTCACCCAGGAGCTTAGGCTGCAGGGCACGTTGTTTGGGGAACGGCTCGACTGGCTGGTCGGCGGTTTCTTTGCGGATGAGGACCTGAGGTCGACGGACAATATCCGGTTTGGGGCGCAATATGGGCGCTTTGCAAACTGCCGCATCGTCTCCGCTGGCGGTCTCTCCGCACTTTATTCGCCGCGCACCCCCGGCTGTCTTGCTGCACGGCCCGCAGTGTTCGGCGCCGCCTCACCGATCATCTTTGCGGGCTTCGATCGGCTCGACTCGATCAGCGATCGTGGCACCACGATCGACCGCTATTTCCAGAACAGCCGCAATTACGCCTTTTTCACGCACAACATCTTCCATGTCACCGACACTCTGGATGTAACCTTGGGGGCTCGTTACACCAACGAGCGCAAGCGCTTCAGCGCCACGTTCGGCAACAACAACACTGCCTGCCCCGCACAGCAGGCGGCGCTTCTTCCCTTCCTGAGGATTCCGGCGCTTGCGGGGGTAGCAGGAGCTTTGATCGGCCTCTCCTGCCAAGGCAATTCGACCTCCGAACTGAACGGAGTGTCGATCCGCGACCGCCGCAGTGAGGACGAGTTCACCGGTACCGGCGTCCTCTCCTGGAAGCCCAACCAGGATCTGCTT
>JALYNE010000431.1 GCA_030773375.1 Pseudomonadota bacterium | reverse complement strand
GGCCGCCGCAGTGCTCAAGAAGCCGGTTGCGACACTGCTGCTGCCCGCTGCAAAATTCTATCCGGCGGAAGGCTACCATCAAGATTATTACAAGAAGAACCCGGTCCGCTATCGCTTCTATCGCTATAGTTGCGGACGCGATGCCCGGCTGAAGAAGGTCTGGGGCTAGGCAAGGTAAGAACGCAGTAGCTGTTGATCGGCGGCTGCCGCTGCGTCCAAACCCGGCTCAGGGCTCCGCCTGGCAAGGAGGCTCGCCTAAAGATGAAGGCTGAATGAGATGCCGCAGCCTGCTCCAGCTGCGCTGTCGTACTCGCGCCAGGGGAGCGTACGCGCCGCGATCGCCTTGGACGGAACGGCAGGTGAGGAAACGCTTCCGCCGCTGCAGGTGCCGCCGGATGAGCAGGATCAGGCACTGCTTCATTACCGACGCCGTGAGTGCCTAAGTGCCTATGTCCGGCGCGTGCCGCTCCGCCGCCAGAATTTCATATGGAACGTTGGGATGTCGACTGCGAGCCACCTCGCGCAAACCAACCGCTGTTGTGCTCCGGCTGGCCGATGGGCCTCGAGCGGTCGCTCCGCCTTACCGGAATTGCTCGAGCCCCGCCTTCAAGGAGCGCTGATGAGCGATGTCGGCAATCTGCTTGAGCGGGTTGCAGTTGCCTTCCGGCGGATGCGCGGCTCCAAGCATGATCATCTCCGCGGGGCGATCTTCAGCAGACGTCCGTTCTCCGCGTCCGTGAGCAGGTAAAGAGCGCCGTCCGGTCCCTCGACGACTTCGCGGATGCGGGCGTTTCGATCGGTCAGCAGGCGCTCTTCCCCTGCCACGCGGTCGCCGTTCATCACCAGCCGCACCAGCGCCTTGCTGGACAGCCCGCCTATGAAGATGTTTCCGCGCCACTCGGGGAAGAGATCGCCGGAGTAGATCGTCATTCCCGAGGGCGAGATCACCGGGTCCCAGTAGTAGACGGGCTGCTCCATGCCTACGGCTTGCGTGGTCTTATGGATCGGAGCGCCCGAATATTCCTCGCCATAGCCGATGGTGGGCCAGCCATAATCCTTGCCCGCTTCGGGCCGGTTCAGCTCGTCGCCGCCGCGGGGGCCCATCTCGACTTCCCAAAGGCGGCCCCGACCGTCCAGCGCCGCGGAGAGGATGTTGCGGTGGCCGGAGGACCAGATTTCGGGCCGCGCGCCCCGCCGGCCCACGAAGGGGTTGTCGCGCGGGACGCTGCCGTCAGGGTTGATGCGCACGATCTTTCCGAAGTGGCTGTCCAGCCTCTGCGCCTGGACCCGGCCGGGCAGGATCGAACGTTCGCCAAGCGTCACGAACAGCTTGCCGTCGCGGCCCCAAACCATGCGGCCGCCGGCGTGCAGGGTCGATTCCATGGTCGGCAGCATTCGGAAGACCACCTGCACATTCTCGACGCGCGGCTGGGGACCATCGACGAGCCGTCCGCGAGCAACAGCCAAGCCGTTCCCGCCCTGGCGCGGCTCGTAGTAGCTCCAATAGATCTGCCGGCTGCTGCGATAATCCGGAGCAAGCTCCACATCGAGAAGGCCGCCCTGGCCACGCGCGTCGACCCGCGGCAGGCCCGATGCCGGTGCCGACTTCTGCCCCTGAGCCGTCACGATCCGGAGTCCACCCGGCTTTTCGGTCACCAGCATCCGGCCGTGCGGCAGGAAGGCGATCGCCCACGGCTTGTTGAGGCCGTCGGCGATCTCCGTCACCTGGAACGCGGTGCGGGTCTTCACCGCCGGCGCACGGGTCTGGCCTGGAAAGGCGGGCCGGAACTCGGGGACGCTCTTGGGGCCGGTCTCCACCGGCGCTCCGGGGGGGGCGGTCGCCTCTTCTCGCGCCCGGCTCTGCTCCTTCGAGCCCCCGCCTGGCGCGAGATTGCCGCTCTGGCCGCGGTCCTGGGCCACCGCGTTTGCGCCGGCGATCAGCGCCATCGCGGCGGCGGTGGTGGTGATCGTAAGGCGCATGCATGTCTCCTCTCGTGCCTGGCGGTGCTTACTGGCAAGCGGGCCGGCCGTCATCTCCAAAGCTGCCGGTTGAGCATGTAATCGATTAGGGCGAGGAGCAGGAATATTCCGTCACAAATCGTGGCCTCCGGCCGCGCCTGATCGGTGGACGCTTGCAGGCGCGTGATGATTTTCGTGTAGAGCCCGAGCCCCCAAAGCCTTTGCCTCGGTGCTTTAGGCAACCGATTGCGTCTCAAATGCTCTAATGTAGCTTACAAACCCAGAAGGCGCGGAACGAACTTCAGCGCGGATTATTCGGTCTAGCAGCTCTACTCCCTGTGAGAGCTTCTAGGGCGCCCAATGCGAAGGGGCGCCCTTTTTTATTCCGGCCTCTCCACCGGCTTCTGCTTCACCAGCGTCCGCACACGCTCTTTGAACAATGCCGATGAGCCGATGACCGTCGGCAGCCTATCGTAGCTGTTGCACTCCCGCAGGAAACTTCGAGCATCGTCCAAGCTGGCGCTGTTCCGGTGCCGAACAACTTGGCCGCAATCCAGTCGAAGCCGAGCCTAACCACCAACCGAACGTCCAGTTTCCGGAACCATTCCAGGAGCATGACGTTCTCTCAGCATCCCCCTTGGTGATCGCCCCCCCCCCCGATCACCACGAGAGCCCCGGCCGAGTGTCGGGGCTTTTTCGTTTCCGATATACGTCGCCCGAGGCGGAGCACTTCTCCGTGGGCCCGTTAGGGCTGGCTATGTGTCAGCGCATCAGTCACGCCAAAGTGTCGTGCCTGATCGCCTCCGGCTGGTGCTCTTTTCGCGGACACGCGCCTGGCGAGCGCAATCGCATTGATCCTCGAAAAGCCGGGTGCTCCGCTGAGTGTGGCTGAACTCGCCGCGGCGGCGGGCATGAGCAGAACCGTGTTCACAAAGGCGTTCTCCGAGTAAGCGTGGTCAGGAAGCCGCAGCGAAGTGATCAGGTCTGACGCTTTGCGTAAGCGGCTTTGCCTGCGGCGGGTTGGATGGCGATGGCGGCGACGCGGCGCTTTGTGATCAGTTCATCGATATCGT
>JALYNE010000430.1 GCA_030773375.1 Pseudomonadota bacterium | reverse complement strand
CCGGAGCGCGCGTCAACTGGATGTTTACAACCCAAAAAGCCCGCGAGAAACTCGGTCGTGTCTATCCCAAACCAGCCCCGCTTCCCGCCTCAGCCAAAGAGTCATAATCTCTGTGCAAACCTACTAGAGCAGACTGCGCTAAATCTGACCCGTTCGCCCTGAGCCTGTCGAAGGGCTGTCCTTCTTTCCCTTCAAGGGGGGAAAACAGGGCTTCAACGGGTGCCCATGAAAGCACTACTTTCATGGGATCCCTCACAAGCTCAGCCCGAACGGAAAAGAGCACTGATCCCGATTTCACGCAACCTGTTTTGCACGTAAACTGGGCGCAAGCAGCTAAGTTATTGAAACCCATGGGCTGTATTCCGCGCCTCAAGGCCCCACCCGTTGGGCATCGCCGGAATGTCTGAAAACGACCCATTGCGGACCTACGGAGCGATGGGATAGTTGGTGCGTGCCACGAGACTACAGACCATACATCCCGAACACGATCCGGGAGCTAATGGATCAACTCGGGTTCATGATGCTCTCGTCGCCTACTTTTGAAGACAAGCTGGGTTATTTTCCGGAACAGAGCGTCGAGACCGTTTTTTTCCAGCTTGACGAGGGGATCAGACGACTCCGAAAGAAGATAGGTGAAGAACGGTGTGAAGCGCTTTTGGCTCTTTCCGCCCGGATGAGAGCGCACTTCGAAGCTGATCCAGAAGATAAGACCGACGACGCGATCAAGGGTCGAGAACTTATTCATGAAATGGAAGAGCTCTTGACGGGGCGGGTGGGCAAGGCTGCCAACGATCTGAATTGAAATGGTCGATGGAGACTGGTGGTGAGTGGCTCAGCTTCTTCTCGCTTGCGCCCCATTGCCGACGCTCAGGCGAAGGTCCGCTTGCCACCCATTGCGGACATTGGCCGGAGGTCTGTTATCGACCCATTGCGGACATTCCCTGAATAGGTAAATCACGGTCGCGGAGGGTCTCGGCAATGTCTGTCACATCTATGGTGAGCGCTGAGCGGGAACGTTATGCGAGATACTTCGAGACGGCGTTCGCGAATGTCCGATCAAGCAACCCGCAATGCGCGCGTGAGCTTCTGATTGCCATCAACAATGAGGCACTGCCGTATCCCTACCGATACCTGCGGCTCGACGCGATCGAGAAGTGTTCTGACGGAACTGATCGGCCCTATGAGTTTTGGCTCGATCCGCCTCAGGATGCCGAGGCGCGCGGTTTCCAACTGGGGCCGGTCGCGGTTGAGATTTACCCCTTCACATGGTGTTCGATCAGATAGCATTTGACCGCCCGCCTGACAGAGACAAGCTGGAGGCTTTGCTCACGGATTGGCTCGACACCGAAGACGCGAGCCAAGGCGGGGGGTGGGGATCAGCGAACGCCATCCATTCAGCCTCACCAATCGAGACGAACGGAGAGTTTTGGTATTTGACCATCGACTTCGGAACGGCCCCGGCAGACGTGCTGTTGGACCTGATGGATTTTCTTGGGAACCAAGGGGCGGATCGGATCATCATCCTCAGCCATCCGAGGGAGGGTTGAATGTCCGCTCCCCACCCATTGCGGACATAAACTTCGCCACGTAGTCTGCTGGGAATAGCGGAGGAAAGGCGGGTTGCGGCACGTTAGCTTAGTCGTTCTCGGGGCGTGGTGCGCACCCGTAGCTGCCAGTGCGTCTACTCCCGCCGCCGATCGTGTCCCATCGCGTGGTGTAGCTTCGCCGGCGCGGTGACGGCGATCTCCGGCAAGGCCGGGTTGATCAGGCTGCCATTGCGGGCAGCGTGACGAGTGGATCATCGCTTAATTGGCTGACGCTTTCCAGTGTCATGTAGCGTGCACGCTGGACTGCCCATTCGTCGTTCTGTTCCAGCAAGATGGCGCCGACGAGACGGGTGATCGCATGCTCGTCGGGGAAGATTCCGACGACATCGGTGCGCCGCTTGATCTCGCCGTTTAGGCGCTCGAGCGGATTTGTGCTGTGCAGCTTGGTGCGGTGCTGCGGCGGGAACGTCATGTAGGCGAGCACGTCTTCCTCGGCACTGTCCATGAGTGTGGCAAGCTTGGCAACGGTCGGCCGGAGCTGGTCGGCGATCTTGCGCCACTGGAGCCTGGCGGCCTCGGCGGTCTCCTGCGCGAAGGCGGTGGCGATGAAGGCCGAGACAACCCGGCGGCCGCTTCGGCCGGCATGGGCCAGGGCGTTGCGCATGAAGTGTACACGGCAGCGTTGCCAAGTGGCGCTGAACACCTTTGAGACGGCAGCCTTGATGCCTTCGTGCCCATCCGAGATGACGAGCTGCACACCTCTGAGGCCCCGCCGCGCGAGGCTGCGCAGGAAGTCGGTCCAGAACACCTCCGCCTCGGAAGCGCCGGTCGTCATGCCGAGCACTTCGCGGCGGCCGTCGCTGTTGGCGCCGACAGCGACGATCACGGCTACCGAGAATGATCAGGTCGCCTCGTCCCCCGGACGAGGCTGCGCAGTGCGGGGCACTGCGCACCTGATCATGCGGCCGTTCTGGCGGACTTTGACGTAAGTCGCGTCGATCCAGAGGTAGGGCCAGTCGCCTTCGAGCGGCCGGTCGAGGAAGGCGTTCACCCGCGCGTCGATCTCCTGACACAGGCGGCTCACCTGGCTCTTGGAGATGCCGCTCATCCCTCCGTGGCCATTCCAGCGATGCTTCGCCTCGCTGGAGCCTGGAAGGCCACTCCGCCCATGGCCTTGACCAGATCGTCGACCGATCGAGTCGAGATGCCTTGGATATAGGCCTGCTGAATGACGGCGGTCAGGGCCTTCTCCGTCAGCCGCCGCGGCTCCAGGAAGCAGGGAAAGTAGCTGCCCTTCCTGAGCTTTGGGATCCTCAGCTCAACCGTGCCGGCACGGGTCTCCCAGTCGCGATCACGAAAGCCATTGCGCTGGGCCAGGCGAGCGGGGCTCTTCTCGCCGTAACCGGCGCCGGTGAGGGCCCCCACCTCCAGCTCCATCAGCCGTTCGGCGGCAAAGCCAATCATCTCGCGCAGAAAATCGGCGTCCGGGCTCTTTCCCAGC
>JALYNE010000429.1 GCA_030773375.1 Pseudomonadota bacterium | reverse complement strand
CCGACCATCCCGCAGCTTTATGTCAAAGGTGAGTTCATTGGCGGCTCGGACATCATGATGGAGATGTTCGAAGCAGGCGAACTCCAGCAGCTGCTCGAGGAAAAGCAGGTCGCCAAAGCCTGAGGTGTTCCGGGAGGGGGCGAGAAGCTTGGTGCGCCCGCTTGGTTGCTGAGTCGGCCTTGGCAGAGAGCGAGCAGTGGCTGGAATCCGGGCCGCTTGGTGGCAGCGAAGAGCTGAGAGCCTAGGGCGGACGGCGCGACCAGAAAAGCGCCAGTCCGCCCTTTGCACGTGGACGATGTGGACGTGACAGAAGATACACGTCCCGTGCCAATTCTCGCTGGTCGCGGAAATCCGCGCCTCGCGGTGGTTAACGGCAAACAGGCGCCGTCCTCGCTTGTAAACGTCGCCGACACATGAGTGGGGCCATCCAGGCGAGCGAACCGACGTAAGATCGAGCGTCCGCGAATGCTGTTCCCAAAGTTCGTTTCGGACGCGCTTGGTATTTCAAGCGTCGGATGCCACATGCCCGTCATGGAACCGCCTACCGGAAAGATCGAGCAGCTCAGTCCGCTGGTGCGCCGCATCCTGGCGCCGAACCCGTCGCCTTTCACCTTCACCGGTACGCACACCTATGTGGTCGGAAAAGGCCAAGTGGCGGTGATCGACCCCGGGCCGGACCTGCCCGAACACATCCAGGCGCTGCTGGACGCCCTCGAAGCGGAGCGCATCGCGGCTATCCTTTGCACCCATACGCATCGCGATCACAGTCCCGCTTCACGGGCTCTCAAGGAGGCGACGGGAGCACCGATCACCGGTTGCGCCCCGATGTCGATCGAGGACGAAGGGCCACGCACCGACGCTGCTTTCGATCCTGACTACCACCCGGACCGGGTGCTGGCCGATGGTGAGCGACTGATCGGCGAGGGCTGGAGTCTCGAGGCTGTTGCGACGCCCGGGCATACGTCGAACCACCTGTGCTTTGCGCTAGGGCAAGAACGGGCGCTTTTCACGGGCGACCATGTAATGGGCTGGTCGACGACAATCGTGTCGCCACCCGACGGCGACATGGCGGCCTATATGGCCAGCCTTGAGCGGCTGCAGGCGCGCGACGACGCCATCTACTATCCGGCACATGGCCCGGCGGTCCAAAAGCCGCAACGCTTGCTCCGCGGCCTTTTGCTTCACCGCCGCCACCGCGAGGCGCAGATCCTGGGCGAGCTCAAAAGCGGGGAGGGCCGTATCCCGGAATTGGTTGCACGGATGTACAGGGAAATCGATCCGCAGCTTCGCCCTGCTGCCGGACGATCGGTGCTTGCGCATTTGCTGGATCTCGAGGCTCGCGGCGTGGTGCGACGCGAGGGCGAGGATTGGATTCTCGCCGCGTGAACGAGCCCCGCTTCATCTTGAAATCCCGCAGTTTTTCACTATAAATACAAAGCATGCGCGCCTTTTGAGATCACGGTCGGGGCGCCGGGGCACGAAGTCTGCAGCTCGTCCGTGCCCCGCAGAGGTGTCCATGACAGGCATGTTCGTGGCACCAGCGCGGGCCTGGCTGCATCAGCTGTTTGGCAAGAACGACGCGGCGCTAGGGCCCGTCAAGGGGAGCACATCGATGAATGCACCGAACCGGAGCCTGCGCGGGCTTGACCTGCGCGCCGAAATCGAGCGGCTGCGTAAGGACCGCAACGCGGTTATCCTCGCCCATTATTACCAGGCGCCCGAGCTTCAGGATCTTGCCGATTTCGTGGGCGACAGCCTGGATCTCAGCCGCAAGGCAGCCGCAACCGATGCTGACGTGATCGCCTTTTGCGGCGTGCGTTTCATGGCGGAAACCGCCAAGATCCTTTCACCCGAGAAGATCGTCGTGCTGCCCGACATGGATGCCGGATGCAGCCTCGAGGATTCCTGCCCGCCGGACCAGTTCAGGGCCTTCCGCGAGGCTCATCCCGATCACGTCGCACTCACCTACATCAACTGCTCGACGGAAGTGAAAGCGCTGTCCGACATCATCGTCACGAGTTCGTCGGCAGAAACCATCCTCGCCCAGATTCCACAGGATCAGAAGATCATCTTCGGGCCGGACAAGAACCTGGGCAGTTATCTGGCACGAAAAGCCGATCGCGACATGCTGCTCTGGCCTGGGGTCTGCATAGTTCACGAGGCTTTTTCGGAAACCGAGCTCTTGAAGCTCAAGGCGCGCTATCCGGGTGCGCCGGTGCTCGCCCATCCCGAGTGCCCCGGGCATATCCTCGATCACGCCGATCATGTCGGATCAACCAAGGCGATCCTGGACCATGCTCTCAGCAGCCCGTCCGAGGTGATGATCGTGGCGACCGAGCCGCACATCATCCACCAGATGGAAAAAGCGGCGCCCCACAAGACGTTCATCGGCGCGCCGGGGGCAGACGGCAACTGCAACTGCAACATGTGCCCCTATATGGCGCTCAACAATCTCGAAAAGCTCTACGTGGCGTTGCGCGACCTGGAACCTCGGATCGACATCCAGGAGGATTTGCGGGTGCGCGCCAAGCAGTCACTCGATCGAATGCTCGACATGGCCGGCCGAACGGTCGGGCAGGGCGACGTCGGCAGGCCTGTCTTCGCCAACACCTGATGGAGGGCTTCAAGCTCGACCGCTTCGACGTCGAACAGTTCGTTGCGGCCACGCTGGCCGAGGATCTCGGTGAGCGCGGCGACATAACCTCGGCCGCGGTTATTCCGGCCGACGCGCGTTTCCGCGGGACGCTGAGCAGCCGCGACGCCGTCGTTGTCGCGGGGCTGCCGCTCGCCGAGGCTTTCTTTCGGGCGCTCGATGGGGAGCTGGAGGTGGAGCGGCTGGTGGTGGATGGGGATCCGCTTGCGCCCGGGGCCCACCTCATGAGGATTTGCGGAAGCGCTCGGGCGTTGCTGACCGCCGAACGCTCGGCGCTCAACACGCTGCAGCATCTTTCGGGCGTGGCGACGCTGACCCGGCGCTATGTCGATGCGATTGCGGGGACGGGGGCGACGTTGCTCGATACCCGCAAAACCATTCCAGGCCTGCGCGTATTGGAGAAATACGC
>JALYNE010000428.1 GCA_030773375.1 Pseudomonadota bacterium | reverse complement strand
CTTGCGCACCTGGAACGAGCACGAGGATCCGCTTCAGCTTGTGGGCAACTGGCTGAAAGAGCGGAAACTCGGATCGGGCACGATCGGAGTCGAGGAGACTGTCCGCTACTTCATCGTCGACGGACTGCAGCGTGCTCTACCACAGGCGCGCATTCGATCGGCGGCTCCGGTCGCGCGTGCACTGCGCATGGTCAAGTCGCCGGCCGAGATCGCGCTGATGCAGCTCGCGTCCGACATAACGATTGCCGCATACCGGCATACGGCGCGCCGCATCGAACGTGGCATGACACCCGCCCAAATCGGCGCGATCATGAACGAGACAACCGCAACACTCGGCGGGCGCCCGAATTCGCGCTCGTCCTGTTGGGGGAGGCGAGCGCTTACCCGCACGGCACGGGAAAGCCGCAGGCCGTTAGGCATGGCGAAGTGGTGCTGATGGACTGCGGCTGCAGCGTTCATGGCTACCAATCCGACATTTCGCGTACGTTCGTCTTCGGCGAGCCCACCCGCCGCCAGCGTGAGGTGTGGAACAACATGCACCGCGGCCAGCAGATCGCGTTCGAGGCGGCGCGTGTCGGCGCTCCCGCCGGAAGCGTCGACGATGCCGTTCGCGCCTTTTACCGCAAGCTCGGCTATGGTCCCGATTACAAGCTGCCGGGGCTATCCCACCGGACCGGGCACGGAATCGGCCTTGATGGCCACGAGCCGATCAATCTGGTCCGAGGCGAACGAACTCCGCTCGCACCTGGCATGTGCTTTTCGGACGAGCCCGGCATCTACATTCCCGGCGCCTTCGGTGTCCGGCTCGAAGATTGCTTCTACATGACGGCGTCGGGCCCGCACTGGTTTTCGACGCCCCCGCCCTCGCTCGACCAGCCATTCGGCTGATCGAGCGGCAGTCGTTGTTCCCGCCTCAGCCGGGGTTACTCGCTTCCCGCTTTGCGCCTGCGGCCATTGGCCGGAGCGCGCTTCTTGGCGCCGCCCGAGGCAGGCGCCGCTTTGCCGGCAGCGGCGCCGGCATCTTCCTTCGGGCGCCGGCCGAGGCCGATCGCTTGCGCCATTTCGCTGCGCCGCTTGGAATAATTGGGCGCAACCATCGGGTAGTCACGCGGAAGGCCGTAGTCGGTCCGATACTGCTCCGGCGTCATGCCATGCGCGTTCTGCAGGTGACGCTTCAGTGTCTTCTGTTTTCTTCCGCATTCCATGCAGACCAGATAATCGGGCTTGATCGAGGCGCGGACGGAGACAACGGGCGTCTTATCCTGCTGCGGCTCGGGCGCTGGTTGACCGAGCGACATCAACGCTTCGTGGACGCGCTGCACAAGATTTGCCACATCGCCGACAGCCACAGTGTTGTTGGAAACATGTGCCGACACGATGTCCGCCGTGAGTTCGACCAATTGCTCGCTTTTCATCTGAACCGCTCCAGTGCTGCGTTGAATGCTTGCGCCTTAGCCGCACCTCCAAAAGGACGCCACATGCTTTTTTTGTCGTGAATGGGCGCGATAGGGCCGCGGCCGCCGAGCGCTAAAGGAGTCTGATAGACGGTCTGGCAAGGAGCAGGAAATTTCTTAACGTTCTTCCCCGTATATTCCGCGCGAGATGTGGGGGTGACGATGGGATATTCGAGGAAGCTGGGGCCGCCCATAGTTTCTGCGGCTGTCGCCACGATCGCGCTGACCAGCTTCGCAACGGTCACCATGGTGAAGCACGAAGCTGGTGACGACCTAAGTCTTTTTGCCGCCATCTGGCCGATCACGCTGACCTCGGCAGTGGCGGTGATCCTGGTGATGTCGTTCCTTTACAAGTCCCTGGTTGAGCTGGTCCACGAACTGGAATGCCGTGAACAGGCGGCACAGCACCAGGCGATGCACGACCAGCTGACGGGACTTGCCAATCGCGCGCTTCTGGAAGATCGCCTCAACCAGGCGCTCAGCCGGGTGCGCCGCGACGGTGCCAGCGTCGCGCTGCTCGCGCTCGATCTGGACCGATTCAAGCAAGTGAATGACAGCCTCGGCCATGCTGCGGGCGATCTGCTTGTGCAGCAAGTCGGCGAGCGGCTGAACGCCTTGCTGCGCGAGACCGACACGGTGGCCCGCATCGGCGGCGACGAATTCGCGATCATTCAGTCCGCCCCCAAGAACGAAGCGGACGTTCGGCGCCTTTGCGCCCGTGTCATCGAAGCGCTCGGCGAGCCATTCCTGCTGCGCGGACGCGAGGCGCGGGTCGGCGTCAGCGTTGGTGCCGTCGTCGCGGGCAAGGAAACGGCCGACGCGGCGGAGCTCATCCGGAAGGCGGACATCACCATGTACCGCGCCAAATCCTCCGGCCGGAATTGCTACCGCATCTTTTCGGAGGAGATGGACGCAGCCGTGCAGCGGCGGGACCAGATCGAAGCTGCGCTCCGGGAGGCAATGCAAAGCCAGGAGGCGCTCGATCTCCACTACCAGCCTCAGCTCGACAGCCGGGGCACCGTGATCGGAGTTGAAGCGCTGTTACGCTGGCAGGACCCATTCCTTGGCGACGTCTCTCCCGGCGAAGCAGTCCCGATTGCGGAGGAATGCGGGCTCATCGACCAGCTCGGCGAGTTCATTTTCCGCCGCGCCTGCAGGGCAGCCAAAAGGTGGCCGGACCTGTCGGTGGCGGTAAACCTTTCGCCGATGCAATTCCGCCGCGACGATCTGCCGCAGCAGCTGCAACGGATCGCAGCGGAGGAGGAGATCAGTTGCGATCAAATCGAGCTCGAGATCACCGAAAGCGTGTTCGTGGAGCATGGCGAAACCTGCGCGCCCTGGATCGCACAGCTCCGCGCGAGCGGCTTTCGCGTCGCGCTTGACGATTTTGGAACCGGCTACTCCTCATTGAGCTACTTGCGACGCTTCCAGATCGACAAGATCAAGCTGGACGGCTCGCTGCTCGATGGAGCGCAGCCGAGCGAGGACATCGGCTTCTTGAGCGCCGCTGTGACGGTGGGCCACGCAATGCAGATCGAAGTCGTCGCCGAGGGCATTTCGGACAAACAGCAGGAACAAATGGCGCTGGAGGCGGGCTGCGACGGCTTGCAGGG
>JALYNE010000427.1 GCA_030773375.1 Pseudomonadota bacterium | reverse complement strand
ATCCTCTTCGTCGGCAATGTCGGTGAGGAAGGGCCAGGTGACCTGAGGGGCGTCAGGCATCTTTTCACCAAAGGCAAATACAAGGGCCGGATCAAATACTTCATGTCGATGGACGGAACGGATGCCGCGCGCGTGGTGAACGGCGGGGTCGGTTCGAAGCGATACCGCGTCACTTTCAAGGGACCCGGCGGGCACAGCTACGGCGCCTTCGGGCTCGTCAACCCGATGACGGCGATGAGCCAGGCGGTCGTCGACTTCTACAAGATCGAGGTTCCGAGCCAGCCCAAGACGACCTACTCGGCGAGCGTCACTGGCGGCGGCACATCGGTGAATTCGATCCCGCACGAAGTGTTCATGGAGTTCGACATGCGCTCCGTCAGCCCCGTGGAGCTCGACAGACTCGAGAAACGCTTTCTCGCGATCATCCCGGCAGCCGTAGCCGGCGAGAATCGCGCCCGCTCCACCAAAGAAGGTGAGGTCACCGCTGACGTGAAGGTCATCGGCGATCGTCCGGCCGGCGGCACCGCTGCATCGTCCGAGCTGGTTCAATATGCCCTGAAGGCAGCCACTGCGCACGGTTTGGAGCCGAACCTCACTGCCTCGTCGACCGATTCGAACCTGCCGATGAGCCTTGGAATACCCGCGATCACCATCGGGTCCGGGGGAAAAGGGGGCCGTGCCCACTCGCTGGACGAGTGGATCGATGTCGAGAAAGAAAGCAGCCTCAAAGGAATGGCGGTCAGCCTGACGACCCTGCTTGCGGCCGCAGGTGTCGACGGTGACGGCCCCCGCCCCTCCCGCCGTCGACGATGATGCTTGTGGGCTAAAGTGACTTCAAGTCAGGTGGAAATCACCTGGCGGCTCGGAAATGATAGGGTTCACCAACTAAGCTGGACCCGATCCTGGTTC
The DNA here is from genome assembly GCA_030773375.1 of Pseudomonadota bacterium. Taxonomy (GTDB): domain Bacteria; phylum Pseudomonadota; class Alphaproteobacteria; order Sphingomonadales; family Sphingomonadaceae; genus Allosphingosinicella. The sequence goes on along the minus strand of JALYNE010000427.1, from coordinate 2,163 downwards.
AACAAAGCCAGGACACTTTTCTCCTGTTGGTCGGGGGAATTTGCGCGCGCTATATGGGGGCTGGCGGCCATCGCTCCAATTGATTACGTCGTCGCCATTGATCGAAGCAGGCGATGAGTGTGAACAGCTACCTCCCGACCTTGAAGCAACTCCAGTACCTCGTGGCGTTGAACGACGAAGGCCATTTCGGGCGGGCGGCGGGGAGCTGCTTCGTCACTCAGTCGACGCTTTCCGCCGGGCTCCGCGAGCTTGAATCGCTGATCGGCGTGACCTTGGTCGAGCGGACGCGCCGCGTGGTGCGTTTCACCCCTTTGGGGCTTCGAATTGCGGAAAAGGCGCGGCGTATCCTCCGGGAGGCGGAGGAGCTTTCGGACATGGCGCGCGCAGCGGGCAAGCCGTTGTCGGGTGAGCTTCGCATGGGCGTCATCCCCACCATCGCGCCTTTTCTTCTCCCGCGGCTGCTGCCGAAGCTTCGGCGTGAGTGGCCGGATCTGAAGCTCTATCTGCGCGAGGAGACGAGCCAGGCCGCCTGCGATTCGCTCCACCGCGGCCAAGTGGACTGCGTCCTGCTCGCGCTCCCTTACGGCTGCGGCGATGTCGAGGCAGCGGAACTGTTCGAAGATCGGCTTTATGTCGCCGTGCCGCCCTCCCTCGCCGGCTCGCTTCCGGAACGGATCACGCCCGCCGCCATCGACGAGGACAAGCTCCTTTTGCTCGAGGACGGGCACTGCCTCAAGGAGCACGCGCTCGCCGCCTGCAACCGGCCGGAACTGCGCGCGGGCGCTACCATGCTCGGCACTTCGCTCCACACGCTTATCCAGATGGTGGACAATGCCCTGGGCCTCACCATGGTCCCGGAAATGGCGGTCAAGGCAGGAATCCTGGACGGCACGGGCGTGGTCGCCAGGCCGCTGGAGGCCGCTCATGCCGCGCGCAGGATCGCGCTGATCTGGCGGCGGAACTCGCCTCGCGAGAAAGAATTCATGCTTCTGGCCGAGGCGCTGAGGAGTATTCACGAAATTGGTTGACGCGCGGCTGCTGGTTTCGCTCCTGGTCTCGGCCGCGCTTGCTGGCTGCGCCGCGCCTGCGGGACCGGCAGCCGCTCCTCCTGCGGCTGCAGCCGCTGAGCCTCCGCAGCCGTCCGTCGGTGGAGCAGCCATGGACCCTGCTCTCCCGATGTTCGAGAACCTTGCCAAGTCGGCCGATCACAGCATGCTGGTCAGCGCATTCCGCGCGGCCGGGCTTGCTGATCGGCTGCCTCGCCCCGTCACCTTGTTCGCCCCGACCAACCAGGCTTTCGTGCAACTGCCGCAAGGCACGCTCGCCGCGCTGATGGTGGCGGAGAACAGGGCATTGCTCACACAGCTTCTGAGCTACCATGTCGTCTCCGGCGCCAAGACGAGAGCTGATATCGCCGCCGATGCCCGCGCCGGCGGCGGCACGGCAGTATACAGGACGCTGCAGGGCGGCTCGATCAGGGTGACGATCGAAGGAGACCGCCTCACCGTGATCGACGTTCACGGCAACCGAAGCGCCGTCACCATCCCGGACGTGCGCCATGCGAACGGCGTGGTGCACGTGGTGGGAGCGGTGCTGCTCCCCGTCACCTGAACGGTGGACGGTGGCCGGCGGGACGCGCGGCAGCGAAGCCTTGGGCTCAATCCATGTGCTTCAAGCCGACGCGCAAATAATCCCAGCCGGTGATGAGGGTCAAAAGCGCCGCCAGCCACAAGCTGATCAGGCCGACGTCGTGGACCCAAGGCCATTGCTGGAGGGCGCCTCCGAGGATCAGCGCGCCAAGCGCAACCAGCTGAAAGGTGGTCTTCCACTTAGCGAGCTGGCTGACCGGAACTGAAACCTGGAGTCCGGCGAGAAACTCTCGGAGGCCCGAGACGGTGATTTCGCGGAGCAGGATGATCAAAGCCGCGATCACGTGAACGCCGTGAATGACGGGCTCTCCGCCGGCGCGGCGCGTGAAGATCAGCATCACGATCACGGCCGCGATCATGATCTTGTCCGCAATCGGGTCCAGAAACACGCCAAGGCGCGAGACGGTTGCGTTGGCGCGGGCCAGATAGCCGTCGAAATAGTCGGTAATGCCCATCAGGCAGTAGAGAATGAAGGCGAGCGCATATTCGAACCAGCTCGGCGCCCAGAGCAGGA
>JALYNE010000426.1 GCA_030773375.1 Pseudomonadota bacterium | reverse complement strand
ATTTTCGTGCTCCGCAACACATATCTGGCTTGGACGCTGATCAGGGCAGAATTGGCAGTGCGCGAGGACCGTCCACTATGCGCCAAAAGCAGCCATCGAGCTCCTTTCGGGACATGCCGAAAACCGGACACCGGCGCGCTCCCCTGGATGAGCTTCAGGAAAGTCCAGCAGGTGAAGTCAGCGAAGTGATGGAGGCGGTGTTGGTTAGCTGTCGTGAGCGAGGTCAACGGCATCCTCTTCAAAAAGGCACTTCAGCTCCTTCTTCATGATCTTGCCGTTCGCGTTGCGCGGCAGGGTCTCGGCCGAGAAAAGGATCCGGACGGGCGTCTTGAAGATAGCCAGCCGCTCGCGAATCCAGGCCTTAAGCTCTTCCTCCGACGCGCTCATGCCGGGCGCCAAGTGCACCACGGCGGCGGGCTCTTCGCCGAGCGTCCGGTGCGGGATGCCGACGAGCGCCGCATCCGTGACGGCGGGATGCTCGTAGAGGACGTTCTCAACCTCCGACGAGTAGATGTTCTCGCCGCCCCGGATGATGATGTCCTTGGCGCGGTCGACGATGTAGCAAAAGCCTTCCTCGTCGAGGCGCGCGAGGTCGCCCGTCCGCACCTATCCGTCGACGAACGCCTCCGCCGTCGCCTCAGGCTTGTTCCAATACCCTTTCACGATCTGCGGACCCTTCGCCCAGAGCTCGCCGACCGCGCCGGCGGGGAGGGTGCGCCCATCCTCGCCGACGATCCTCAGCTCCGAGACCGGCACCGGCGGCCCGCAACTCTCGGGGCGGTTGAGGTAGTCCTCGCCGATATGGCTGGTGACCGTCGCCATGGTTTCGGTCATGCCCCAGCCGTTGCCCGGGAGAGCGCCGAACTCCTCATAGATGCGACGGACCAGGTCCGGTGCCGAAGGCGCGCCGCCATAGCTGATCGCCTGGAGGCTCGACAGGTCGAAGCGGTGGCGCTCGGGATGTTCGAGCAATTGCCAGGCGACCGTCGGAACGCCGCCGGTGATGTTCACCCGCTCCCGCTCAATGATTTCGAGCGCTCGGAGCGCATCCCATTTGCGCATGTAGATGGAGGTGTGTCCGGCCGCCATCGCGCCCATCAGTCCGGCGCTGCAGGCGGTAACGTGGAACAGCGGGATGACGGTGAGCGACACCTTCTGGGCCGGCTCCGGTGGCGCTTCGCCCCGGCGCAGCGCGGCGCGGGCGGAGGCCCAGGCGACCGAGAGTATGTTGGTGAGGATGTTGCGGTGGGTGCCGAGCGCACCTTTCGGGCTTCCCGTGGTGCCGCTCGTGTAGAAGATAGTCGCGTCGTCGTCCTTGCCGATGACGACATCGGGGAGGTCCTGCTCCGGGAGCCGAGGCCAATGGTCGGCAGGCCCGATTATGTCCTCGAGCCTCCTGGCGCGACCAATGCGTTCCCCGGAGCGGCTGACGATCACATGCTCGAGCGCCGGCAGGCGGTCGATGTGGGGCTCAAGGCGCTCGAAGCGCTGACCATCGCAGATCAGCACCTTCGCGCCGGAATCGGCCAGTCCGTACTCGAGTTCCGGACCCGTCCACCAGGCATTGAGCAGGACCGCGATCGCGCCGAGCGAGGTGATCGCGAAAAAGGCGACCGGCCATTCGGGAAGGTTCGCCATTGCGAGCGCAACCCGATCGCCTCTCGCCACGCCGCTGCGGGCGAGCTCGAGCACCAGCACCGCGGTGGCGCGGAACGAAACGTCGTACGTCACCCGCTCGTCCTCGTAGATCGTGGCGAGCCGTTGCCCATGGCTCCGTGCGTGCCGAGCGAGCGCGGCAAGCGAGGGCGGCGCGTTCTTCCACGCGCGGGTCGGAACCCCGCGGATCGACACCTTTTCAATCTCGAAGCGCTGGCCGGGGGCGGTCAGCCGTGGCTCGACCTCGGCGAGGCTTATTTGCGGCCAGCCCGGCGGAAGCGGGATCATTCGGCCGGAGCGGCGGCGCGACCCATCTCGCGATCGAGGTGCTTGCGCGCAAACCAGAAGAAGAGGCCTGGGATGATGCCGAGCCATGCGGCGCCGTAGAGCACCCACCGCACGCTCTCATCGCCAGCCATCGGCTTTACCGCATCCGACAGCATTCCGAAGAAGAGCGGCCCGAGCCCGAGGCCGATGAGGTTCTGCGCGAACAGCATGACCGCGCTGGCCATCGCCCGCGCCTGCGGCGGGACGAGACCCTGCACACAGGCGAAGGTCGGGCCATAGTAGAAATAATTCAGCACCGTCGCAATCACGATGAGGACGAGGCCGATCTGCCAGTCCTCCGCCGCATAGCCGGCGAACAGGATCGGGGCGCCGACCAGCAGACCAAGCGCAGGGGCGAGCACGATGTTCCGGGCCTTGCCAGCGCCGTAGCGGTCGGCGAACCAGCCGCCGAGCCAGGTGCCGAGCATCGCTGCAAGGCCGACGCTGATGCCGAGCCAAAGGCCCGTCTCGCCCGGGGTGAGACCGTGGACGCGGATGAAGAAGATCGTGCTCCACACTGTCTTCCCATAAGCGAGGAACGCGACGAGGGAGGCAGCGAACACCAGCAGCATCATCGCGCGTGACTGGCCGATCACCTTCAGCGACGGCCCCAGCGCGAGCCCCGCGGGATTCGTCGCCTGCGCCGCCTTGTTACCGCCGGACCGGCGCGGCTCCTTCATTAGAAAGGGCAAGAACACCGCGAACAGGATGCCGGGAACGCCCGCAAGGAGGAAGGCCGTGCGCCAGCCGTAGGCGTCGGCGACGAGGCCGCCCATCACCATTCCGATGAGGCCGCCGATCGGGATGCCGAGCCCATAGAAGGCCATCGCCGAGGAGCGCTTTTCCGGCGCCACGGTGTCGCTGATCAGCGAGTGCGCGGCCGGTGTGCAGCCCGCCTCGCCAACGCCGACCCCGACGCGGGCAAGCAGCAACTGGACGAAATTCTGCGCCATGCCGCAGAGCGCCGTCATTCCCGACCAGAATGCGAGCGACACCGAGATGAGGCCGACGCGGCTCGAGGTCGGCTTGTCGGCGTAGCGGGCGATCGGGATTCCGAGGAAGGTGTAGAAGAGCGCGAAAGCGAGGCCGGTCAT
>JALYNE010000425.1 GCA_030773375.1 Pseudomonadota bacterium | reverse complement strand
GGAGTTCCGCTCGGTCGCGCTCATATCGGCCAGCGATCGAACAACATCGCCGTGCGTATCCTCAACGACATCTCGAAGGGTCTTCCAAAATGACGTTTGCTACCTTTACGAACATCATCGTCATCCTGGTCGGCGGCGCCGTGCTGGTTCAGAGCGTCCGGATCATGCGGAGTTTTCAGGCGGTGAAGAATGGTGGCCTGAAGGAAATGGTGGCGGCGCTAGACCTGGCGACGGCACAGGCCCGCTCCGTGCTGGCCGACCTCAAAGAGACGCTTCGGACAGAAGGGGCTGCCAATGCCCGCACCGTAGCCCAGGGAGAAAATGTTCGCGACGAACTGACAGTGATGGTGGGGATCGCGAACGCGGCTGCCGAGCGGATGCTGGAAGCCGTGCAGACGAACAACCGCGCGCAATTGGCTGACCTTCCCCAGGATCGACCGGAGCGGGAGGTCGTCGCCCGAAAGCCTGCTGGCGGTAAACGCTCGCGGGCTCGCGCGGCGGACCGCAAAGCTGTCGCCGAGGCCCGCTGATGATTCGAAAACCTTCGCTGTTGTTCGTCCTGGCGGGCACCGCGGCGCTGTCCGTAGTGGCCCACGCAACCGCCGTTGCCGAGGGGCCACAGCCAGCCACGCGAATGGGCGTAGCGATCAAGCAAAGCGTCGAGGAGCGCGACAAGGCGGCCGCGCAGCGGAGCCGGGCGCTGGACATTCGCGAGCAAGCGGCACGCGCGGCCGAGGAGCGGCTGAAGGCCGGTGTCCAGGCGCGCCAAGGCGAGGCTGAGTCCCGTCCAAGCGCGAGCGCGGAGCCCGCCGAGGATCAATTCGACTCGCTGGCCCGAATCTACCAGGCGATGAAACCAGCCAAAGCGGCCAAAGTGTTCGAGCAACTCGATCTCGAGGTTCAGCTGAAGGTCGCGCAACGGATGCGCGATCGCTCCACCGCGATGATGCTGGCGGCAATGACACCGGAAGCGGCTGCCAAGCTCAGCATGGCGCTCGCTCGGCGCGGGCCTTCGCAACCCCCTGCCCGCCCAGCTGCGCCCCGGAGCCGGTAAGGCGTGGCCGCTCAGGCGGGCTGAGCAGCCACCTCGACGATCAGAACCTGAGCCACCCCGGGATGCTCGCGTTTCAGCGCGGCTGTCATTTCGGATCGGAGCAGTTCCGCGTTCACCGGGACAAACCCCGAGGCATAAAGGCGCGAGAATTCCAGGGTAGCCGCAAGCGAGGAGGCGCGCAGTTGGGGCAATCGCTCGCCCAATGCATCCGCGGCCGCGGCGTCCTGAGCATCGAGCACGAGCTTTACCCGGAGCGTTCCCTCGACCCGACTGGAGCCGACAATCGGCACCTCGATCGCATCCAGCGAGACGAAATGGGGCTCGGCGCCACTCGTATCGCCTCCGCCGTCTGACGCCAGCGCGACATTGCTCGCGCCCGCCAGCGCCACCAGGGCTGCAGCGACATTGAGCAAAGGTTTCGGCATCTGCACTCCACAAGGAACTTCAATAATCCAGCGGCGGATTTTGCTCTCACCGCCCGCATTTCCTTCAATGCTCCTATAATAGAAACAAATCCTTACAGCGGGGGCGGGATGAGCCGCGATCAAAAGCCGGGAAAGATAAGGCTGGTATCGGGTCCAGTGCCGCCGCAGCCGGAGCGGCGCGCGAACGAGCCGAAGCCCTCAGTTGCGGCGCCCGTTCAAGACACACCAAAACGCGGCCCCGGCCTCCTGCTTGCCATTCTGTTTCTCATCGGCTGCGCCGCTGGCGGGGCACTGTTCACTGCATATCTGCCAACGGGGGCGGCAACGGCATGAAGGCGACGCTCCTCGTTGCCGCAGCCGCAGCGGTCGTTGCGGCGGCCGGCAGTCCACCTCTTCCAAGCGCCCAAGTCACACCGATCGCCATCCGGAGCGCACCGGCAGCCCGGTTGCCGGGCTTTGCCGCGGAGCTTTCGCAACAGCCGGTGATCCAAGGGCCCGGCGCATGGGCGATCATCCCCGAAGAAAAGGCCTGGGCTGCGCTTGCCCGGGCCGGCGTGGACACTCGCCAGGCGGCGCGCTGGGCTTATGCGCGCAGTCTGCTCGGGCGCGGCTTCAGCGCCGATGCCTTTGGTGTCCTGCAGGTGATGGGCCAGGACGATCCTGACCTGGCACTCATCGATTCCTATCGGCTCGCGCGCGGCGCCGCGCTCGCGGGGATGGGCAGGTCGGCGGATGCTATCGAGGCCCTGGTTGGGCCCGGGCTTGCCGCCAATCCGGAAGCCTGCGCATGGCGGCTGCTGGTCTTGGCGAAGGAAAAACTTTCCCGAGAGGCTTTGCAGCAGCTCGCTTGCGCCGAACCGGCGCTCAAGGTGCGTCCGCTGGCCGACCGAGCCCCATTTCTGCTCGCCGCTGCGGGCGCGGCGCTGCACGCGGGCAAGCCCGACCTCACCATCCGCTGGCTCCGCCCGCTGGCTAGAAGCAATCCGGCCGCCGACCTGCTGCGCGGGCGCGCTCATCAAGCGCTGGGCCAAAATCAGGATGCGCGGTTGGCGTTGAGCCGCGCCATCAAGAACGGGAACTTTGAACAGCGTCTGGATGCAGAGGTGAGCGAGATCGAGGCTGCCGTTCAGGCCCGCTCTATGCCTCCGGCGCAAGCGCTGAAGAGACTTCAGCACATTCGATATGTCTGGCGCGGCGGCGAGGTAGAGGAACGCGCCCTGCGCCTCAGCTACCGTCTCAGCTCCGCAATCGGCGACCTCCGAACCGCGCTTTCCGCCGGCTCAGCTTTGTTCAGCTACTTCAATTTGGGCGCCGATGGCGGACAAGTGATGGCAGGGTTGCAAAAGCAACTCGGCGCCGCGATCGATCCGGCTAGCCGAATGCCGCTCGACCAGGCGCTCGGGCTCTACTGGGATTTTCGGCACCTAACGCCGATGGGTGCGGAAGGCGATCTTCTGGTAAGCAGGCTGGGCGAGCGTCTTCAAGCAGCTGGGCTTTATGCGCGTGCCGCGGACCTGTTCGAGCATCAGCTGTTCGCCCGGGCGAAGGATCTTGCGCAAGGACCGCTTTCGGCAAAGGTCGCACGCTTGCATATTCTCGCG
>JALYNE010000424.1 GCA_030773375.1 Pseudomonadota bacterium | reverse complement strand
CAAGCACAGCACTGAGATTTGCTCGCCTGCCTCGAGGTATCGGTCGTTGAGGTTGGGCACGTTCTGATCCGAGCGCAACTCTGGAACCTGTTTCACCTCGATGTCTGTCAGGACTTCGTAAACGTGCGTGTCCTTTTCGAACGTCGTCCTGACTCCGATGGCCGCGAATCCGCAGACAAGTGCGACGACCGCGATGAGCGGGAATGAGCGGCGCCATTCCCGCAGCAATCCGGACGGCTGCAGCAGCGTCGCAGCCACCGCGCCACCGGCTGCACCTATCGAAGCCCACGCTGGCGCGCCAAAGAGGAGGGCAAGACCAAGCGCTGCTACCTCGAACGCCGCGAGGGCGACCCGCCACTCAGGCAGCTTCTCCACAGAACCATGTTGATGGATCGCCGGACGGCGAACCATGTTGATGGATCGCCGTCCGGCGCCGCTCTCGCTTTGCGCGACAAGCGGCAGCCGTCGTGCGGCTCCCCATGTGCATGGGAAGCGACAGCGTGATCATTGACCGGAGGGCCTCCTCCCCGCGAGGGCGCAGCCGGAGGCTTGCCGAGTCGCAGGCAGGCGCTACGGAGTAGGAGGAGCGGAAGGAGTCGGAGGTGAAGGTGGCGTGCCTGGTGGCGTACCGGAGGACCCGTCCGTGGCAGAGGACCTAGCGGCCTGCCACATAACTGCCTGCGCGCCGGTCATTCGATAGTAGACCTGTTGCTGGCCGCCGGCTGCCCACTGGGCCTCGTACGGCCAGTTGTTGCGGCCGAAGTGCTTGCGGAGCTGGAACGTGAGGCCGCCCGTGTCGCCTCGGGCCTGCGCGGGACCCCGGCCGCTGGCGGCGATCACCTCTTCGAACGGCACCCACTCTTCGGGTCGCTGAGAACACAGATCAAGCGCGGCCAACGCGGTCGGGTTGGCGAGGATCTGCGCTGCTCTGGCGTAATCGTCGGCCGACCAATCGATCTCCGGGAATGCGACCGTAGCCTTCGGCTTTCGTGCCGCTCGGGTGGGCGCGACGGTGAAATCTTCAACCTCAGGCGGCGGGTAATGCTGCGAGACCGTGACGGTGATGCCCGTGCTCGCCCGGTAAGCCTGGATGCGGACGAGTGTTATGTCCAGACCCATCTCTGACAGCCACACAACCGTGGCGGTCACCGTGGCCGGAAACGATCCTGCAAGCAGCACGATCTTGGGTACGCGCAGGGTCTCCGCGCTGATCCGGTACTCCGTGTGCGCTTCGAGTCGCTCAGTGGCGTCATCTGTAGTGAGCGGTTCACCGGTCGTCTTCGCTACGAAGGTCGCGTGCGCATCGGCGAGCATGTCCAGGTCGAACCGAGAGGCCAAGGCCGCGTACTTGATCGCCTGCATCTCGACAGTCTCCGGGGCAGCGTCACGCTTTAGCTCTGCAACTACCACCCGTCCTTCTTGCGTTAGTCCAAGAACGTCGAGGCGATCCTTCTCATGTCCAGCCTTCGACACCCACCGATCGAACTCAGAGGTGACGACGAGGACCCCCTTTCCAAGGATCTGCGGATTCTTGAGGACCCACTCCTGAAGGTGTTCTCGCTCCTTAAGCCCCGCGTCCGCGAGCGTGATCGGAACGGCCGGCACGGCGATGTTGCCGTCGATGGCGAAAACGAACTCGTCGGCCACAGGCGAATCGTACTGTTCGCCGTGACTACTAGCGACAGCCGCCGTGGCACCAACTATGTGGCCGCTTCGCCTGGTATCCCTGCATCGGCGCGATCCCGCGCCCACAGGGCGAGAACCCTGCCGCGCCCCGCCGCACATGGCGCTTCCGCTTCGGACCACGACCAGGAGTCCGCCCGATAGCGACGAAGCGGAACCAACGTGGACGGTTCGACGTTCTTCTCAGATGCCGCGAGCGTCGCCACTGCTGTTGGCGTGCTCTTCGGCGCCGCCCAGCTCCTGCTGAGCCGGGGACAGGCGAGAACCGCCTTCGAGGACCAGCTCACCGCGCAATACCGCGGGATCATCAAACCGGCGTTGTCGGAGGAGCTATTGGCGCCGCTAGGGGCGGACAAGCAGTCGCTCATAAGGCCGTACTACGAGTACTTCGACCTCTGCAACGAGCAGGTGTTCCTCCGGATGCAGGGCCGAGTGGGGCGGCGGACGTGGCGGGAGTGGCAGCAAGGCATCAGCGCGAACCTCACGCGCGGCCTGATCGCGGAGGCCTGGGATGCCGTGGCGGACGCACCGCAGGGGTTTGAGGACTTCGACGAGCTTCGCCTTCTACATCGCTCGGGCTTCGTCTGCGACCCACGGAGCTGGAACCCGCTCTGGCGACGGGTACTGCGGCAAGAGCTGTGGGCCAGCAATGCTGCGATTCAACGCCGGGCCCTCAGATCCGTGTCGCAGAAGCGGGTTTAGCGGGATAGGTCGGATGGACGGTCCCTATGGACGCAAGGAGCAGTCGGACGGCCCGGAGCATTGCCAGCCGCGGCAGCGCGTCGGTGCAAAAGGGTCCTACCAGATGCCGGCCGCAAGGACTCCAACTGGTTGGGGCTCGGAGTGATTGGGCTCGCGGCGACCGCAACACGCGCTCGCAACGACCGCGAACCGACCGGGTGAATGGTGCCTGGCAGAACTGGCCCGCTTCATCGACGTCTCTACGATGCCGCCATGATGAGCGCCGCGATCACCGCGGGCCAACTGATCCCTCTATTCGCGGCGTTCATTGGCTTCGTCGGGGTCATGGTCGGCGTCATTGTCGGCTTGGTCAAGTCGCTCATCGACAGATCCAACGACGCCCTCGACCAGGCGCGCGCTTCGATCGAGCGGCAACTCGACCAGCAGACCGCGGAGTTGCGGCGATTGAGAGAGGACACTGAGGCGCGCAACAACACGCTGACCGAGCACACCATCGCCCTCACCGGCAGCCTGAGTGGACTCGCGGAGCGCGTACGGCACCTTGAGGATGGGCGGTAAGGCGCGACGCGACAAAGCGTCGTGGCGAACCGACTACTGCTTCGGACGAGCCGGCGGGCGCAGGCGCGCGCCGCGGCTGCTGCTTTGCGCGAATCTCGCGAGACGCATTCCATCGGCGACGCGCGGCGAAGGCAGGGCAGCGGGGATAGGG
>JALYNE010000423.1 GCA_030773375.1 Pseudomonadota bacterium | reverse complement strand
CTCTAAAGCACAACTTCTGCGGTGTGAATGGCCAGGCCGACGAGGCCACCCACGAGCGTGCCGTTGATCCGAATATATTGGAGGTCGCGGCCCACCGCGCCCTCCAGCCGGCCCGTCACTGTCTTTGCGTCCCAGCCGCGGATGGTGTCCGAGACGAGCGCCACGATCCCCCTGCCATAAGTGGCAACGGAGCCAACCACTGCGCGGCGAGCGAACTGGTTGATGGTGCTTTTGAGCTGCGCGTTTTCCTGCAGGGTCCCGCCAAGCTGCCGGATCGCATCGCCGAAGCGTCCGGCCAGGGTGGCGTCGGGGTTACGGGCGGCATTGAGCAAGCCCGCGCGCGCCTTCTCCCATAGGCCTTCGATCCATTGCGTGACTGCCGGGTTGGCGATGATCTCCGCCTTCAGCGCTTCGACCTTTTCCCGCATTTCGGGATCGTGCTGCAGCTTCCAAGCGAGGCCAGCCAGCCCCTCCTCCGCTTTGGCTCGGAGGGGGTGGTGAGGATCAACCGCCATTTCGATGGTCAGACGCCGCAAGCCGTCGATGATCGCCTCCGCCAGCCGCTCGTCGAGGCCGGCAAGCCGCATGATCCAGCCCGCCCGCTTGTGGACCATCTCGCGGATAAGGTCTTCGTTGGCATCGAGCGTGCGGCCCGTCCAGGTCACGATCGCATCGAGCAAAGGAATGTGCCGCTCCTCCGTGATCGCCGCCTCCAGCGTCTGCCCGAGCAGAGGCGAGACCTCCAGCGCCCGCATTCGGTTCGCCACCGCACCTTTCACCATCCCACCGAGCCGCTCCTCGTCGAGCGCCTCGAGCAAATCGGCAACGAGGCGCAAGCCGCCCTCGCGGAGGCGACCTTCGCCGGGAGGGCTGGCAAGAAAGCGGCCGATGGCGCCTGCCACATCGACGCGCCGCATCCGCCGCGCGACCACGGATGCCGTCAGAAAATTGTCGCGAAGGAATTGCGCCAGCGTCTCCCCGATCCGATCCTTGTTCTTGGGGATGATCGCCGTGTGCGGGATCGGAAGGCCAAGCGGATGCCGGAACAAAGCCGTGACGGCGAACCAGTCGGCAAGCCCGCCGACCATGGCAGCTTCGGCAAACGCGCGGACAAAGCCCCAGCCTGGGTGAGCCGACTCGAGGCGGCCGGCCGCGAGGAAAATGGCGGCCATCGCCACCAGCGTGCCGGTCGCAATGATGCGCATCCCGCGGGCGCCGCCCTGCGCAGGGTTGAATCGGTTGAGGCCGGTCCGCTCGAGCAGGCTCATCCGTGGATCAATGGACGGACCGGCCTTTGGTTCACTCCGCCGGGGCGGGCAGCGGCGTACCGGCCTGCTCGCCGCCCGTGGTGAAAGCCCGGCCCAGCCTACGGCCGAGCCACCTTTCCACGTCGAGTGCGATGCTGAAGCTTCCGGGCACGATGAGCAGCGTGAGAATGGTGGAGAAGATGAGGCCGCCGATCACCGTGACCCCCATGGGCGCTCGCCAGCTGGCATCCCCCGAAAGCGAGAGTGCAACCGGCACCATGCCGGCAACCATGGCGACCGTGGTCATCACGATCGGCTGCGCGCGCTTGTGGCCCGCATCGAGGATCGCCACGTCTTTTTCGACCCCCTTGTTCATCTCCTCGATCGCGAAGTCGACCAGCAGGATCGAGTTCTTCGAAACGATGCCGAGCAGCATCAGGAGCCCGATGAAGACCGGCATCGACAGCGGGCTGCCGGTCAAGTGCAGCGCAACGGCCGCGCCGAGCGGAGCCAGAAGGAGCGAGCCCATGTTCACGAACGGCGCGAGCACCCTTTTGTAGAGCAGCACGAGCACCGCGAACACGAGCAGCACGCCCGAGATGACGGCAATGATGAAGTTCTGGAGGAGCTCGAGCTGCCACTTCGAACTGCCGAGGTTGAGCTTCGAGACACCTTGCGGGAGGTTCCTCATCGTCGGGAGGGCGTTGATCTTGGGCATAACATCGCCGGTGACGAGACCCGGGGCAAGATCCGCGCCCACGGCGATGCGGCGAACCTGGTTGGTCCGCTGGACAATGGTCGGACCTGCGCCGAAGCCGATGTCGGCCACCGCCTTCAGCGGAACGGAGCCGCCGCGCTGGGTCGGCACCGGCAGGTTCTCCAGCGTGGCCAAGTCGCGACGGGAGTTCTCGGCAAGGGAGACGCGGATCGGGACCTGACGATCGGAAAGGGAGAATTTCGCGCTGTTCTGATCGATGTCGCCGAGCGTCGCGATTCGGATCGTCTGGCCGAGAGCCTGGGTGGTGACGCCGAGATCCGCAGCCAGGTCGAGCCGGGGCCGGATCATGATTTCGGGCCGGGGGAGGTCGCCCTGAGCACGCGGCGCGCGGAGCTCAGGCAAACTGGCCATTTCGTCGGCCAGCTTATGCGCCACCTCAAGAAGCTTCACCGGATCGTCGCTGCCGAGGAAGATCGTCACGTCACGCCCGCCGCCCGGTCCGGCATCGGGGCCGCCGGCATTCTGCGACTGGAAGTTGACGCGTGCGTCGGCAATGGTGGCCAGTCGCGGGGCCAGCGAGCGCTCGATTTCGACGCTGCTGCGCTTCCGGTCCTTTTTGAAGGTCACGTTCAGGAAGCCGCTGCCGACGAAGTTCCGCTGGAAGACGCGTTCCACCTCTGGGGCGCTCATCACGATCCGCGTGGCCTCGTCAGCGAGCGCCTCCGTCTGCTTCAGCGTTGATCCCGGCGCCAAGCCGAGGCGAACGGTCGCGAAATCCCGATCCAGCGGCGGCTGAAAAGTCATCGGCAGCTTGGTGAACAGGAAGACCGTGAGCGCGAGCGTCAGAACGCCAGCGACCACCGTGACCCAGCGCTGGCGGAGCGTGAAGCGAAGAGCGGACATGTACCAGTCCATCATTCTGCCTTCCCCGTGCTTCTGCGCACCCTTTGCCTTTAGGAAATAAGCGGCCATCAGCGGCGTGATGAGCCGGGCGATGGCGAGGCTCATCAGCACGGCGACGACCACCGTGAAACCGAAATTCTTGAAGAACTGGCCAGATATGCCAGGCATCAGGGCCACCGGGAGGAACACCGCCACGATCGCCATCGTGGTCGCGAGCACCGCCAGTCCGATTTCGTCTGCCGCATCGATCG
>JALYNE010000422.1 GCA_030773375.1 Pseudomonadota bacterium | reverse complement strand
CGGTCGCTCAGGAGAGCCGCGGCAACCTTGCCGAGGTGTTTCAGTTCGAGGGCGGCTCGTCTTCGCTTGCGCGCAACGAAAGCAGCATCACTCAGCAGCACCAGGGTGCAGCCAACACTGCCGACCCGACATCCACGACCCTTTCCAACAATCGCGCAAGCGTGTCGATGCGCGGTCAGGGCAACATCAGCAGCATCGCGCAGAACGGCCTCGATAACAGCGCCCGCGTAACGATGCAGGGCGGCGGCGCACAGCAGAACGCCGAAACTGGAAGGCGTGACGGCAACCAGACCAGCGTCGCGCAGTCGGGAACGGCGCTTGCTGCCATCGTTGTTGCTGGATCGACCACGGCTACCGAAGGCAGAGCAAACCTAAGCGACATCCGCCAGACTGGTGATGCCCATCGCGCCGTGGCGTGGCAGCGGGGCGTTGAAGATACACTTACGCTGGGGCAGGAGAATGGCGGAAGCACTGCGACCTATTCGGACGGCAGCCGCGCTCGTGCCGCTGCGGACGTTTCGCAGAAGGGCGTCCGGAGTTCGACCACCCTCAGCCAGGCTGGTGACAACGTCGCCCGGGTCACTCAGGGGCTGGGACAACTGAGCTCGGTCACCATCGCTCAGATCGATGCGGGCGACTTGACCACAAACCAGAACGCGCTCGACCGGGTCAATCGGCAGTTCAACACCGCAATCGTTTCGCAGTCCGGCGACAGCAACTTGGCCGGCGTCGCACAGGATGCAATGAACGCCAAAGCCACGGTCTGGCAGAAGGTCGGCAGCTCGGAGAATGCGGGCGGGGTTCTGCAGGGTACCGGCGCTAGCGCGATAGCACCATTTGCGAGCACGTTCTTTGGCGGCATGGCCACGCAGGTAGCCGCTGCTGCAAGGGATCTCAGCGCCAACATCACCCAAAGCGGACGTCGGAACAAGGCTGCAGTGATTCAGGACGGCACCGGGCTGACCGCCGTGGTCGAGCAGCTTGGCACGGGTGCTGCCGGCTTCAGCAACTTCGTCAGGCTGGCGCAGCAGGGAAGCGGCAACACTGCTACAGCCCGGCAAAGCGCCAACGTGGGAGCCTCTAGTTCCGGGGACGCGGCGAGCGGCCAGGCTGGAGACGAGTTCCACTTTGCCGGTGGTGCCCGCTCGGCTGAGATCACCATTCTCCAGTCCAACAGCGGCAACGCCGCGACTGCCGAACAGCGCGGCAAGGGCCAGGTGGCTCGGATCGAGCAGTCGGGTCAGAACAACGTGGCTTCGATTGCTCAGCTGGAGCTTGCGACCAACGCGACGGCGGTGGTCCGCCAGACCGGCAACGGGAACAGCTACAGCGTGAGCCAGGATCAGGCGGGGCAGTACCTCTCCGTCAGCCAGACGGGCAGTGGCAATGCCGTCACGGACGTGATCCAGCGCGGCCCGGGCAGCTAAGCGCAGTCTGCGTAGAACAGGATGGCCCCAGCCGAATGTTCGGCTGGGGCCTTGGCTTTGCGGATCCGAGATCCGCGTTCTAGCTGGTTAGCACTTCGGGCGCTGGAAGGCGGGCGGGCAGAAACTGCCGCGGCCACCGCCGCCGCCCCCACCACCGCCCCCGCCTCGACAGCGCGACCCTCCGCCTCCTCCTCCTCCGCCTCCGCCGCCGCCTCCGCCGCCCCCGCGGCCGCCGCAAACGTGCATCAGTTCTGATTGGTCGAGTAGACGCATGGCCCTTCTCCTGATCTTGGTGTTCCAGACGGCACCAGAGCCGTCGGTGCGCTGAACAATTGGCGGGGCAATCGATCCGATGGACAATCTGGGAAACGAGCGGCTTAGACTAAGCCGCTGCGCCGGCGAATGCGCTACTCCTCCCCCTCCGGCAGAGCGTCGGAGTTGTGCAGGTGGCGGGGTGGCCGATCAGGCAGGCGGATGGTCTCGAAGGGTACCCCCTCACCATCAGGAGAGCGGCTTTCACGGTGAGAGCAACTCGTCTTATTCATTGTCTCAGGCTGGAAGCTCTCCCGCCGCACTCCTCCGAGGGCTCAGACCTTCAACCTCGGCAGGGGAGGATGCATCAGGCGAACCTCAGACCTAACTCGACTTATTGGGATCAATGCTCCCGAGACCCACGCGGCGTTTCGAGAAATCCACTCGCCCGTTTCGGATCAGCTCCCCGGGCCGCGGCGAACGACGTCGGTGACGCTGTTGTTGCTGCCGGTCTGCGACACGAGGATGTACTGGTTCGCGTCGGTCTGGGTGACGTTGAAGCTGTTGTTGCTGCCGGCCTGCCTGATGATCGCTGTCGCGTTGGTGGCGTTCACATCCTGAAGGATCGACGCGACGTTGCCGCTGCCCGGCCCCTGCTCAATACGCGCGAACTGGCCCCTTCCACGCTGCTCCACCGTGGCGCTGTTGTTGCTGCCGGACTGGAGAATGGTGATCTCGGCCGATCGAGCGCCGCCCCCGAAGAAGAACGGGTCGCCCGGCTGGCCCGTTGGTGCGGTGTCGCTGGGCGCAGATGGCCCGACGCCGGCGCGCTGAGTGGCGGTGGCGTTGTTGGCTGAGCCCTGCTGGCCGATCCTGACGATGTTCGGAAGATCCGTCGTGCCGGTTCCTTGCTGCAATATTGTCGCGGCGAGATCTGCACCGTCCTGCCTCACCTCAGCTCCGTTGAAGCCAGCCAGCTCGCGATTATTCCCCTGGGTGACGTTCGCCCTGAGATTTCGGGTCTGGGCTCCGGTCGGAGCCGTATTGTTGAAGAAGGCTGCCGAGAAGCCGGCGGTGCCCGTGGTGCCGGTTCCCTGCTGAATCTCGACGCTGCTGTTGCTGCCGGCGATCTGCTGCCAGACGACCGCGTTCCCGGCCACCGTGTCCTGCGCGATCGTGATGGCGTTGCGGCTGCCATATTGGCCAACCGCCACCCGATTGAATTCGCCGGTGCCGATCTGGCTGATCTGAGCCCGGTTCAATACACCGAGCCCCTGCGACAGGCGGGCGCTGTTGTTGCGGCCGTTCTGGCTCAGGCTGCTCGTATTGCCCTGGCCGGTGACGGCGACGTTGGCGCGGTTGTTGGACAGCGGGTTGTCGGCGGAGGTTGCGCTTGTGTTCTGCTGCGTGATCGAGGTCGAGTTCCGAGTCTCGGCGGTGGTGCCTCCTTCGA
>JALYNE010000421.1 GCA_030773375.1 Pseudomonadota bacterium | reverse complement strand
CGATCGCCAGACCCCCGATTATGTGCCCTCGCCTCTGGTTCGCCTCATCAACCACCAGCTCCTGCTGCTGAACAAGCCGCTTCGCAATTACGACGGCTCGGAAGGGGCGGGGCCGCTGCCGGTGAAATCCGATTGGGAATGGCTCGAGCGGGGCTGCGAAGTGCTCGTCGCGATCGTGCAGGGCGCGCAGCAGAGGCGGGTCGCCTGATGGCGTTTTAAAGCGGACGGTCTGCATCCGCGGCCGCCGGGAGCATGGCGGGATGAGCCTGTTGAGGGCGCCGAGCACGCGGATCACTCCGCAATCCTTCAGTGGAGGCAGCCTCTTTTGGGACGTGGATCGCGTGGTCAGGTTCTCGCGGAGCCTGGCGCCCGGCTGCAACCGCCATTCGGCACGAGCTATGCGGCGGTCCCTGACCTCGCCGCGCCGCAGTTTGCCGGCGAGCGCTACATCGCTCATGACGCGACCGACAACGGCGGTCCTTAAGGTGATTTCAGGTCAGGTGGAAACACCTGGCGGCTCGCAAAATCAAGGACACCAACGAAGCTTGACTGGGCCCCGGTCCAACGCAACCAGGAACGGCGGCAGTTGAACGTGCTGCGGCTTTGTGGGTGACCAGAATTCTTGCGCGCGGCGCCCTTTCTGGAGGCGGACCCGAGACGCCGGCGATGCAGCGTCCGATCGGTTCACCGCCCCAAGGGTGCATGACCTGGCAAACGAGCCAGGCGCAGCAACTTCAGCTCGCCGCGGCTCCAGCCGCTGATACCAGCATCAACAGCACGAAAGTCCCCACCACGCCGCTGAAAAAACGATCTCGAATAAGCTCCATAACCCCCTCCAAACGCAAACAACCAAGCCACATTAATGAAGAAGCGACAGGATCAGCGCGACGGCCATGAAGCCGAGCGAGCCGATGCCAACTTTGATGACGCTGAGCGCGGTCAACTTCTCCGCCGCCAGCGGCGCGCCCGGGCGCGACCCGACCGAGGCTGTTGATTCCACTGCTTGCTGAACTTTCATGCGGCGCCCCCCCGAGCTGCGATCCCACTGGTGGTAAGAATCTCTCATAAAGCGCTGCCGGTCAATGCGTATTTGCCGCGGGCGCGGATGCGTTGGATTGCCCGGCGCCAGGCTCGCGCGCATTGCGCTCCTGGCCCTCAAACCATGACCGTACAAAGGCTTGGGCTTGCTTGCGCGCTTGGAGCTCTTCTTCTGTTTCAGGGCGGGAGTAGGACACCAGGATATGTCGCCCGAAGACGTCATCGCCGCGAAGCCGGACGTCGGCATCGGAGCAGCCCGGCGGCAGCTCGTTCTTCACCGCCTCCAGCCGCGCAATGACCGATTGCAGCGATCCGCGCCCGCTTACCTCGACATATTCCCTGACCATAGCCGTCTCCCCTTGACGGAGCCGAAACACACTTCAGGTTCTCAAGCGAGGAGCTTAGGCTTCAAAAGGTTACCAGACCGTTCCCGGCGCTCGTGAGGCTGCTCCTGCTCCGGAGCCGATTGCGGACTGCCTGGCCCGGAACCCGAGGCAGCGCCCGAGCGATTGGCATTGATGCGCAAATCAACCTTGAACAGGCTGGGCCTCGCCGCCTTCATCCTTCTCGCGCCCGGCGGCTTCCTCCTGGGAGCGGTGCTGGCCGCGGAGCATTATCGAAAGCAGACACGCGAACGCGAATAGGCTGCGCTCGGGACAGCGTGCCAAAGAAGCGGGGACGGCCAAGAGGCGACGGACATGATGCCATGGCGCACGACCTGGGCGGACGCCGATCGCGCTCTGAGGGCGAGGGACTGCCGCGGGAGCGGCTGGTAAGTCTCGCAAAAGACGGAAAAACTTTGCCGCCACGGATTAAAAGGCGGTTGGTGGCCGTTTTCCTTCTGGTCCCGTGGCGCAGGGAGTGCATCGCCGTCACGGGGCCACCCGGGTGCGCATACGGCGAGGGCATGACAGCGGCATGTCTGCATACGGGCGCGATAGACGCCTTTACTGGCGGAACCAGGAGCCGGATCGGAACGTTTGACCGCAGGTCAAGACAAACGAAACGTGTCGTCACTGCTGGTGGCTGGAGCGCCTCAGCCGGTGGCTGGGGCGCTTTGCTATGTCTGCTCTGAGGAGACGATCCATGGCGACCGAAAGCATGACGCCGGACAATCTGGCCCTGAACATCGATCGAGTGACCGATGACGCACACGAGCTCATCTCGTCCAGGCGTGTCGAAGGAACCCCGGTCTACAGCCGCAACGACGGGAAGCTCGGCACCATCCATTCGGTGATGATCGAGAAACGCAGCGGCAAAATCGCATACGCATTGTTGTCGTTCGGCGGCCTTCTCGGAATAGCGGGACGCGTCCATCCAATCCCGTGGGAGATGCTCCGTTACGACGTCGACTTCGACGGCTATATGGTGGATCTCAGTTACGACGATCTGAAGAATGCGCCGACGCTGCAGCTGGACGAGGCCGACCGTCCGCGCGACCGCGCCTATGACAAAGAGGTCGCCGGATATTACGGTAAGCTTCCCTGGTGGGGCTTGTAAGTCAGATCTGCTGACTTGAGGCTGCGGCCGGAGTGCCTGTTGAGCGGAAACGCTGCCTTAGTCGTCCGGAAGCGTAACTTCAGCACCTAGACTGGTTCCCGGTTGGATTGAACCGGGAACGGGTCCACTTTCCTTTGTTTGCCGTGCTTTCCGAGCCGTCAGGTGATTCCACCTGACGGACGAGCACTCCAGCCAGCCGTAACGGGCTGCCTACGCCTTCGTCACTGGCTCCACCAGCGAGGGGGCGGCGATCATCCGTGGGGCAGTGCGGAGCTATGCTCAGCCAAGTCCGGACAGTCTCTCTTTCACCCGCTCGTCGGCCCGATCGATCAGGAAATCCCCGAAGGCAAGCCGACTTTGAAGCTCAGTTTCCTTGGACATGAGCCTCCGCTCCCGCCGCACCACCCGCGCGCGGCAAGGCTTCACCCTATCACAATAAGCGGCCGGTGACGACGAATGTCGGCAGCAATTGAGGGAGCATTCTGGAAAAAATCTGGCCCAGACTCATTCCAGCCCAGCCCCAGGATGGCGGGACGAGGGGGAGCTAGAAGGATCGTGCCTCAGCAATCGGGCGAGGCACAAGTGGGAGAGAAGAC
>JALYNE010000420.1 GCA_030773375.1 Pseudomonadota bacterium | reverse complement strand
CAGCTGACTCCAGCCGCTGCCGCCCGCGTCGCGGCGATCGCCAGCCGGCAGCGCAAACCCGCGATCCTGAGGCTCGCGGTGGACGGCGGCGGTTGTGCCGGATTTCAGTACCGCTTCGGCCTTGCCGACAAGATCGAAGCAGACGATGCGGCCACGACACGCGACGGGGTCACCCTCGTCGTCGACGAAGTGAGCCTCGATCTCGTCCGCGGCAGCGCCGTCGATTTCGTCGAGTCGCTCGGCGGCGCGTCCTTCCAGGTCACCAACCCCAACGCCGCTTCCGGCTGCGGCTGCGGCACCAGCTTTTCGATCTAGCTGGCGAGCTCTCCCCCTCGATGGCAAGGCTTTCGTGGTGACGGCCTTTGCGGCGCCCGCTAAGCCCAGCGCATGAAGCTCGTCACCTACAATCTGAACGGCATCCGGGCACGGCTGCCGCGGCTCATTGAATATCTGGAAGAGCAGAAACCCGACATCCTCTGCCTCCAGGAGATCAAATGCGCTGACGAGGCCTTCCCGATCCAAGACCTCCGGCAAGCCGGCTATGATGGCCACTGGCACGGCCAGAAGGGCTTCAACGGGGTTGCCGTTCTGACGCCTCAGGCCCAGCCGCCGAAAGTGCGGCGCGTTGGCCTGCCTGGCGACCCGGACGACACCCACAGCCGTTACCTCGAAGCGGAAGTCGATGGGCTGGTGGTCGCTTCGCTTTACCTTCCCAACGGCAATCCGGTCGGGACCGAGAAATTCGACTATAAGCTCGCCTGGATGGAGCGACTACGCGAGCATGCGCGCGGGCTCCTGGCCGAGGAGCGGCCCGTCGTTCTCGCCGGCGACTGGAACGTCGTTCCAACCGACGAGGACGTTTTCTCGGTACGCGCCATGGCCCACGACGCCCTTCTCCAGCCCGAGACTCGCGCCGCCTTCCGCCGGATCGTCCACCAGGGTTGGACCGACGCCATCCGCGCTCGCTACCCGGAAGGGCCGGTTTATACCTTCTGGGACTATACTGCCGGCTGCTGGCAGCGCGACGCGGGCTTCCGCATCGACCATCTGATGCTGAGCCCCGAAGCCGCCGACCGCCTCCTCGATGCTGGGGTCGACAAGGAGTATCGGGGCCGCGAAAGGGCCTCCGACCACGCGCCCACCTGGGTGCGGCTGGAGGACTGACGAAGGCGCTGAGCGAAGCCGGAGAGTGCGGCTTGGCGCGTTAGAGTGCTTGTCAGTCAGGTGGAAATCACCTGACGGCTCGGAAAGCACGGCAAACAAAGGAAACTGGAGCCGTTCCCGGTTCAATCCAACGGGGAACGGGTCTAAGCCCCGAGCTTCGCCAATGGGGCCTCGAAGCGCCAGCGGAGCCCTTGAGGGGTATAGTCGGTCTCCGACCTGCCGCCAAAGCGCGCACCGGCAAGCTTCGAGATCATGCGCGAGCCGAAGCCGCGCCGAGACGGCGGAAGGCAAGGTGGGCCGCCTTGCTCGCGCCACTCGAGGCTGAGATGCGGGGCGAGATCGTCGCCGGTTAGCGTCCAGTCGATCGTTACCGCCCCGGCGGGAATCGAGAGGGCGCCATATTTCACCGCATTGGACTCAAGCTCATGGAAGACGAGGCTGAGCGCCATCGCCGCATCGGCGCCGAGGGCGACTGGCTCCCCTGCTATGCTAATCCGCTCTTCCCCATGGACAAGCGCGCCCGCGATCACGTCCCGCAGGTCCGCGCCGCTCCAGGCCGTCTGGAGGAGCATATCGACCGCGCGGCCCATGGAGACGAGCCGGCCGTCCAGCGCCCTTCGTGCTTCGTCGATCGAGCGGCCACTTCGCAGGGTTTGGTTGGCCACGGACTGGACGATTGCAAGCATGTTCTTCATCCGGTGGCGAAGCTCAAGCATTTGCAGCCCCGCACCGTCGAACTCCTCCGGCGCGGCGGCGGCCTTGGCAGGCGAGGGCGCGCTTGGGAGCTCAGGAGCGGCTGGGCTTATCACCGGCGTTGGAGCAATCGCATTCACGAGGCCGAAGCATCGACAATTTTTTGAGGCTTCACCTCCGGAAGCACTTGCTGAAAATGAACTTCAACAAGGCCGTAGCATTCGCAGGCGCGGCGTTCGACCTGAGGGCGGTCGAGGATCTGGATCGTACCGCGGCGGTAGCGGATGAGGCCCTGGTCCTGGAGCGACCCTGCAACGGCAGTCACCGTGGTGCGCTGAACTCCCAGCATTTCGGCCAGATATTCCTGTGTCAGGGGAATGTCCTCGCCGCTGGCGCGGTCCTGAGCCGTAAGCAGCCATCGGCAGCATCGCGCCTCGAGCGGATGGAAAGCGTTGCACGCGACAGACTGCATGACTTGCGCGAGCAACGCATCGGAATAACGGGAGAACAGATCGCGCACGTGCGGCGAGCGGGTCTTGGCAGCCTCGATCGCCTTCAAGTCCACCTTGAGCGCGGTGCCCGGGATCTGGCAGACCGCGCGGGCATAAGCGGGCGCCTTGCCGCCGCTGACGATCCCGCCCACTGCGCCTTCCTTGCCGATCGTCGCGACTTCCACCGTGCGGCCGTCTGCGACGCCGATGACGAGAGCCACAACCGTCCCGGCCGCGGGAAAATGAGTCGCGGGAACTTCGCCGCCGGCATCGAACAGAACCTCGCCGCGGTGAAGTTCGACGGCAACCGCAGCGCCTTCGATCAGCTGCCGATCGGCCGGGCTGAAGGTCGAGAGCAGCCGATTGCTCGCAAAATGCGCGGAAACAGCGGACGAGCCCGCGCTTCCTGCGCCGGATTGACTCTTTGCCACGCTCTTACCCCCGCTTTCCGTGTGCCAGGACGGCACAACGGCCCCGACGCCTCCCTTATCAAACGCACATGGTCGTGTCTGTCTGCGAGCCGACATTACGCGCACGTTCCGAGCCCCCGTATTCTCCTGTTTCGCTGCTTCTTTGCCGGCCGTCGAGTTGCGGAAAGAGGATAGAACCTTTTTGGGACGGTTCCTTGCCTGATCGGCACCTCGACGTGGAAGGGATGGTCGCGGGCCTCGCCTTCCGATAGCGATTGAGCCTTGACTGGGGAAAGATCCAATGTCCGGTAAGCGGCCGCGCCGAATGTTGTTTGTTGCGGGCGCGTCGGCGGCGCTTGTCGCGGTGGCCGCCGCCCCGCTGAGCCTGCGGCTCC
>JALYNE010000419.1 GCA_030773375.1 Pseudomonadota bacterium | reverse complement strand
CATTGAGACTGCCCACAACCGCGCCCGGATGCGCGAAATGTATGCTGGCTCGAAAGTCACCGAAGCCTTTTCGCGGTTCGAAGTGCTCGAGCGGCGCGCCGACTTTGCCGAAGGCCGCGCCGAAGCGCTCTCGCTGGGCGCCCAGCCCAAGACGCTCGAGGAGGAGATCGCCGAACTCAGAAACGAGGAAGCGGTGGATGCCGAATTGGCCGCGCTGAAGGCGAAGCTCAACTCAGGCCAGGAGGGCTGAAGAGATGGAAAAGGTTGCAGTTCTTGCTGTTATCTTCGTCGCCTTTCCCTGGATCCTTTTCCACTACATCACGAAGTGGAAGAGTGCGGCGAGCATCACACGGGAGGATGAGAATCTGCTCGACGAGCTGCATGAACTCGCCCGGCGTCTGGATGAGCGCGTCTGCACAGTCGAGCGTATCATGACGGCCGAAAACCCGAACTGGCGCTCAGTTGCATGCGATCCGGCCAGCATCGGCCTCGAGGACCAGAGCCTTGTCAGGAGGATGGCCAAATGACGGAGCCACGCCACACCAAATTCTACGTCGACAAGCGCAACAAGAAGTGGCTCGGCGTGTGCGCCGGGATCGCAGATTATACGGGGCTCGACGTAACGCTCGTCCGGATCGGGCTGGTGATCGTGACCATCCTTGGCGGCTTCCCATGGACCTTGATCGCCTACTGGATTGCCGGTTGGATGGCGCCGCGAAAACCGTTGGAGCTCTACGAGCAGAACCCGGAGGACAAGAAATTCTGGCAGCAGGTGCGGACCTCGCCGCGCCGCACGGTCCGGGAGGTGCGCGCCAAGTTCCGCGAGATCGACCGGCGCCTGGCAGACGTGGAAACCTACGTCACCAGCTCCCACGGGCGCCTCGCCCAGGAGATCGAGAAACTCCGTTGAACACGGTGAAATAAGGGGATCGTCATGACACACGAGAAGCTGGAAAAGCTCGCTTTCATCGCCCAGCTCTTTCCATTCAGCGTCGAGCGGATCGTCACCGACGAGGGGCGTCGCCTTTCGCAGGAGATCGAAGCGCTCCGCATCACCAATTGAGCGTGAACCGGGGAGAAATGACGTGATCGGAGCGTGGATTTGGGTGCTGATCCCGCTCGCCGTGATCGCTGCCGGGGTGATCAAGCATTGGCTGTCGATCAAGGAACGGCAGATCGCGGCAGCGACCCAGGAAGCCGCGCAAAAGGCGGCCGAATCTGCCGCGCAAACGGAAAGGCTCGAACAGAGAGTCCGGGTTCTGGAGAGGATCGTCACCGATAGGGGCATCGATGTCGCTGCCGAGATCGAGCAACTGCGAGACAGGCCCGTCAAATAACCGGGCTGACGAAAGCACAACAAAGGGGGAATAGAAATGCTTCCATTCGAGACCTTCGGCCCGGCCGAAATCCTGATCATCATCTTGTTGGTCACAACCGTCGCAGCGCTCAGAAAAGCCAAGCGCGCACAGTCGACGAATCAGGAGCCGACCTCGCGTCCGATCCACGATCAGGAAAAGCAGCGGCTGCATGAAGAGGTCAGAAGCCTAAAGGATCGGATCGCGGTGCTCGAGCGGATCACGGTGGAGAAGGAAAGCCCTCTCGAGCGCGAGATCGAGCGCCTGAGAGACCGCTGAGCCAAGATGGTCGATCCGGTCATTGGTTCTGCGGCGCGTCCGCGCGTCTGCGAGCTGGACACCAGATGCAGGCGAAGCCGCGATGGCGCAGGTGACGAACGGAAGGGACGATACTAAATACACGCCATGTCCTTCCAGTCCCTCGACCACGTCTACAGCGACTACGACCTTCTCGATCCCGACGACCGCTACCGGTTGTTGATTGATCTCGGCCGCGGCCTCGAGCCGATGCCGGACGCGCTCAAGACGGACGCCACTCTGGTGCGCGGATGCTCTGCAGCTGTCTGGGTCTATCCGGTTGAGCGGGAAAACGGCACGCTCCACTTCCTCGCCGACAGCAATGCCGCAATCACCAAGGGGATCATCGCGCTCGTCCTGATGGCGGTGCAGGATCGAACCCCGGAAGAGATATTGTCGACCGACATCGAAGCCGCGCTCGCGCCGTTTGAACTCGGCAAGCAGCTCAGCTCGAACCGCACCCAAGGCATTCCCAACATGATCGCGCTGATCCGCCAGACGGCCGAACGCTTGAAGGCGTGAATCGGACGGATCTTTTGCAGATGAAGGGTTTCGATCCGAAGCTCTTTACCGCCTTTGCAAGCCAGGTCGGTCACGGCGGCGCGCTGGGCATCCTTTATGTGGACCACGGCCCGGACTGGGTGGAGCTTGGCCTCGAACATGACCCGAAGCTGGTGGGCGTGGCCGCCAGCGGCGTGATCGCCTCCGGCCCGATCATCAGCCTGATGGACATGGCGACGAGCATGGCTCTGTGGGTAAAGCTCGGCCGGTTCCGGCACCAGGCCACGCTTGACATGCGGGTCGATTATCTTCGCCCCGCCGCCCCGGGCAAAAAGATCATCGGCCGCGGCGAATGCTATGCAGCCACGCGGAGCGTCGGCTTCGTGCGTGGCCTTGCCCATGACGGCGACCCGGCGGACCCGGTTGCCCATGTCGCAGCGACCTTCATGTTCACCGGCGGGAGCGCCTGAAGCTTAGACCCCCCATCACGGAGAAAGGGATGACCGCCTTTCCTCCGCCTTTCTCAGCACGTCATAGGCGGCTTGCACGGCCTGAAACCGCTTGGCGGCTTCCTCGTCCTGCGGAGCGACGTCCGGATGATTTTCCTTGGCGAGGCGGCGATAGGCCGACTTGATCTCGTCAAAGCCCGAATCCATATCGAGCTTGAGCACCTCGAGCGCCCGCATTTCGTCTCGGCTTCTGCTGCCGTCTCCCGGCCCGCCCCAACCATAATATTTGGCGTTCTGATAGCCGTCGGCCTCGCGCTGTTCGCCCGCCTCTCGCGCACGGGCATCTTCGGCCGAAAGGCCTTCGAAATAATTCCAGCCTTTGTTGTACTCGGCCGCATGGCGTTCACAGAAATACCAGCGTTCGGGCTTGTTCGGTGCCTTCGGCGCCGGGCGATCGCCCGGTTCGGTGCAGCCATGGCGGTCGCACAGCCGCACCTGCTTGGCCTCACGCGAGCTGCCATATTCGCGCCAGCGCGGAAAGCCCCAGTCATTC
>JALYNE010000418.1 GCA_030773375.1 Pseudomonadota bacterium | reverse complement strand
AAAGCTCCATCACCACGTCCATGCCGTCCTGGAGGAAGGCAGCCGGCTCTCCGATCAGGTCGCGCGGGAGCGTCACCTGCTCGTAGCTTTCCTTATCCATGAAGACGAGATTGTCGCCTTCGGAATATAGATACTGGAAGTCCTTGGTGTCGAGCCGGACGCGCTCGACCGTCTCAGCGGAGCGGAAGCGGACGTTGTTCTTGCGGCCGTCGATGAGGTTCTTCATCTCCACCTGCATGTAGGCGCCCCCTTTGCCGGGCTGCGTGTGCTGGATCTTCACCGCGCGCCAGATGCCGCCTTCATATTCGATGATGTTGCCGGGACGGATGTCCACGCCGCTGATTTTCATGATTGTCTCACAAGCTTCAGGAAAGTGCCGGCAGCCCTTAGCCGCCCTCCCCGCTCCCGACAAGGAGGGGGTAGGGGTTGATGGGCATGCCTTGGTGCCATCGCTCGCCGGGGGCCATGCGATGAACGGCGAAATGGAGGTGGGGCCCTGCGGGGTTGGCGTTGCCGGTCACCCCAACGCTACCGATTGGATCGCCCTGCTTCAGGACCTGCCCTTCTTTCAGGCCAGGCGCGTAGTCCCTCAGGTGCGCATAGTAGAAAACGTAGCGGGTATCGGGCGAGCGCACATAGACCGTCACTCCGCCGCCGCCCTTGCTGAAGAAAAGCTTTTCGACGCTTCCCGGTGCAGCGGCGACAACGGCCCTCCCTTCGGGCGCCATGATGTCGATCGCGTCGTGAACGCGAGCCCCTCCCGCGCGCGCCTGCTTGTAGGTATCGCGAAGATCCTCTGGCCTTACGCCGGCAACGGGAATTACGAGGCCATTGGGCCCGGTGAAAATTTCCGGTTGGGCCGGCGCCTCGGCCTGCGGGGCGGGTGATGCGCGTTCTACCGGTCCAGCATTGAACGCGAACAGCCAGAAAATACTCGTCACCGCGGCGGTGACGAGCGCCGTCAGAAGGTTGCTGCCAACAAGCTTCAGCCTGCTCAAGCCTGGAAAATCACCTCCATGCCGTCTTCGATCATCAGCGTCAGCCGCGCCGCATCCCAGTTCGTCAACCGAACGCAGCCATGACTTTCAGCTCGCTTGATCGTCTCTGGCGCGTTCGTGCCGTGTATCCCGATATGTTCGCGATTGAGATCGATCCACACGACGCCCACGGGGCCGTTCGGACCCGGCGGAAGCATTTGCTCCTCTTCGGTATCCTCGACGTCCCAGAAGAGCTTGGGCTGGTATTTGAACGGGGGATTGTAAGCAACCGTGTTGACCTTCCAGTTCCCGAGCGGGAGCGGATCCTTTTCGCTGCCGAGCGTCGCCGGGAACTGCGCGATGAGGCGGTCGTCCCGGCCGAACACTCGAACCGTTTTGTCGGACTTGTCGACCACCACCCGCTCGGCCCTGGGCTGGTCCGGATTGACGTTGAGATCGCTGAGAAGCTGAGCCACGTCGGGCTTAACGCCCTCATAGGTGCGCGAAGGAGGAAGGACGTTGGGGAGACGCAGAACCGCGCCCGGCCGCAGCACCTTACGGGGATCGTTCAGCGCGATGATCGTATCGACGGTGGTGTGGAACTTCTCCGCCAGCTTCTCGAGCAGATTTCGGTAGCCGAGCCGCTCCATCCTTGCCTGCTGCGCCGGATCGTCGGGAATGCGACCAACGAACGGCCCGCGGGCATCGCTTTCGTCCACGCGAAGGGTGACGAGCGCCGGCGCACGATCGCGCAGCAGGGCTGCGCGGGTGGGTTGATCGAGTTCGCCGGTTGGCTGAAGACCGCGCGCTTTCTGGAAGCCGCGAAGTGCCTCCGTGAAGGACACCCCTTCGAGCCCATCGAGCACGCCCGGCGAAAAGCCGGCGCGGTCGAGCAGGACCTGAGCGTGAAGAACATTGGGATCGATCTGCGGCTGAGCGGATTGCGGCCGCGCCTGAACGGGCTCGCCAGCCCTGTTCGCCTCAGTTTGCCGCTGGGGTTGCTGCGCCGCCGCGCCCGCAACGGCAACTGCCATGGCTCCCATCAGAAAGGGGACCAGCTTCTTTTTCACGCCTTACTCCACGCCAACAACTGTTTCGGCTTCAACGCCCAGGCTGAAACTTATGTCCATGCCCCGCCGTTCGCCCGAGATGAACGAAACGCGCGCCATCCGGGTCGGCTGTTCCGGCTGGAATTACCGGCACTGGCGGGAAGCCTTTTACCCTAAGGGTCTGCCGACCACGCGCTGGTTCGAACATTATGCCGGCGTGTTCAGCACCGTCGAGCTCAACACCAGCTTCTACCATCTTCCAAAGCCCGAGACGTTCGAGAAGTGGCGCGATCAGGCGCCGGACGGCTTCCGTTATGCGGTCAAGGCGCCGCGCTTCATCACCCACATGAAGAAGCTCAAGGATTGCTCTGAACCGGTTGATGAATTCCTCTGTCGCGCTCGAAAGCTTGGGCACACGATCGGGCCCATTCTCTACCAGCTGCCGCCCCGGTGGGCGTTCAACCGCGGACGCCTCGAGGAGTTCATCAGCCTTCTTCCGGCGGACCTTATCCATGTCTTCGAATTTCGGGAGAAGAGCTGGATCACAGAAGAAGTGGTGGCGCTGCTGGACTCGCGCGGGATCGCTTTCTGCGTCCACGACATGCCCGGTTCGGCGACGCCGCGATGGGCGGCAGGGCCAATCGCCTATATCCGGTTCCACGGTGGCGAAGGCAAATATTGGGGCCGCTACTCCGACGAGGGCTTGCTCGGCTGGAGCGACTGGATCGCCGAACAGGCGCGATCCGGGCGCGCGGTCTGGATCTATTTCAACAACGATTTGTTCGCGCATGCTATCCACGATGCGCTGACGCTGAGGGCGATGATCTCGCAAGTTGCGAGATAGAGCCCGTCCCGTCGCGCGGAGCACGACTACCGGTCTCTCCTCGGCCGAGCCCGAAGCACTGGACCCGTTCCCGGTTGGATTGAACCGGGAACGGGTCCAGTTTGCTTGTTTGCCGTGCTTTCCGAGCCGCCAGGTGATTTCCACCTGACTGACAAGCACTCTAGCCCGCATTTCTCACCACGGACCAGCGGTGGATGGGTGAGGAGGCTTTATCGCTGTGTCGCGGTTGAGGGCCGCACGGCGTCATCCGCTCGTCTGGAGCGGGGCTTTGGGCGGCGATGTGGCTG
>JALYNE010000417.1 GCA_030773375.1 Pseudomonadota bacterium | reverse complement strand
CGGCGATGGTTCGCGACAAGCAGGAAGAGCCTCCGGTCGCCACACTCAAGGCTCCCGCTGCCGGCGAACCGTTCGTGTCGGAAGGCTTTTCGCTGAGCGTCAATGGCAGCAGCATCACTTACAATTCCCCAGACAAGGGTACGCAGAGCTGCAAGGCCTAAGGCTTTCCAGTCCCCTGAGCGCCGGTCGGGACGTCCGGCCGGCGCTTCGTGTTTCCGGCTCGTGCACGGGCCTCCCCCATCAACCGGCACGACCTTGAATGGTCAGGCCGTTTTCGCGCCGAAGCAGCGCGGGCTCCAGAGAAGGTAAAAGCCGCGCTTGGACAGCCGTGCGGCGGCCGCTAACAGCCACGCCATGACCGAATCCAAGATCACGCCCGAAGTCGTCGCCGAGCACGGCCTTTCACTGCAGGAATATGAGCAGGTTCTCCACGCCTTGGGCCGAGAGCCGAACATCACCGAGCTCGGCATTTTCTCGGTCATGTGGTCGGAGCATTGCTCCTACAAATCCTCACGCATCCATCTGAAGAAGCTTCCGACCAGCGGCCCGCAGGTGATCCAGGGTCCAGGTGAGAATGCGGGCGTGGTCGACATCGGCAACGGCCAGGCCGCCATCTTCAAGATGGAGAGCCACAACCACCCCTCGTACATCGAGCCCTATCAAGGGGCGGCAACCGGCGTCGGCGGGATCCTTCGGGACGTGTTCACCATGGGCGCCCGGCCGATCGCAAATTTGAATGCGCTTCGCTTCGGCCGCCCCGAGCACCCGAAGATGCGCCACCTCATCGCCGGGGTGGTGTCCGGCATCGGCGGCTACGGCAATTGCGTGGGCGTCCCTACCGTCGGCGGCGAGGTCAATTTCCATCCAGCCTATGACGGCAACATCCTCGTCAACGCGATGACCGTTGGGGTCGCAGATACGGACAAGATCTTCTACTCGGCCGCTGCGGGCGTCGGCAATCCGGTCGTTTATGTCGGATCCAAGACGGGTCGCGACGGCATCCATGGCGCCACCATGGCTTCGGCCGACTTCACCGAAGATTCGGAGGAAAAGCGCCCAACCGTGCAGGTAGGCGATCCATTCACGGAGAAGCTGCTGATCGAGGCCTGCCTGGAGCTGATGGCCTCCGACGCAATCGTCGCGATCCAGGACATGGGTGCGGCGGGGCTTACCTCCTCCTCGGTCGAAATGGCGTCGAAGGGCGGCGTCGGGATCGAGCTCGACATGAACGCGGTGCCCTGCCGCGAAGAGGGAATGACGCCCTACGAGATGATGCTGTCCGAAAGCCAGGAGCGGATGCTCATGGTTTTGAAGCCAGGCCGTGAGGCCGAGGCCGAGGCCATCTTCCGCAAATGGGAATTGGACTTCGCGGTGATCGGGCGCGTCACCGACACTGGGCACCTCGTTCTCAGCTGGAACGGCGAGACGGCAGCCGACATCCCGCTCGGCCCGCTCGCGGATGATGCGCCCTGCTACGACCGTCCCTGGGTCCCGACCCCAAAGCGCGCACCCTTGGACGCTGTGCCGGAAACTGCGGACGTCGCAGCCGACCTCCTGAAGCTGATGGGATCGCCCGATCTCGCGAGCCGCCGCTGGGTATGGGAGCAATATGACCACATGGTCGGCGCCAACACCGTGCAGCGACCAGGGGGCGACGCCGCGATCGTGCGGGTCGGCGATGGGCCGAAGGCGCTTGCAATCTCGACCGATGTCACGCCGCGCTACTGCTTGGCCGATCCGGTGGAGGGTGGCCGACAAGCGATCACGGAATGCTACCGGAACCTGAGCGCGGTCGGGGCCAAGCCGCTGGCCACAACGGATTGCATGAACTTCGGAAATCCGCAGCGTCCCGAAATCATGGGCCAGTTCGTCGGCTGCATCGAAGGGATGGCCGAAGCCTGCGCTGCCCTCGATATGCCAATCGTCTCGGGCAATGTCTCGCTTTACAACGAGACCAAGAATGAAGACGGCACCGGTTCTGCCATCCTCCCTACGCCTGCCATCGGCGGCATTGGCCTGCTCGATGACTGGCGGAAATCCGCAACCATCGCCTTCAAGCAAGGTGGTGAGGACATTTGGGTCCTGGGCGGTGACGGCGCAGGTCATCTCGGCCAGTCGCTTTGGCTGCGCGAGATCGCTGGCCGGGAAGAGGGGCCGCCCCCGCCGGTCGACCTCAAGGCAGAGCGCCGTGCAGGCGACTTGGTCCGCGCGTTGATCGGCGGCGGGATCGCGACCGCCGTTCACGACATCGCCGATGGTGGGCTCCTGGTCGCGCTCGCAGAAATGGCGCTTGCCGGCGGCGTCGGCGCCAGCGTCCGCAACGGCAGCGGCATACCCCACCACCAATGGGCGTTCGGCGAGGATCAGGGCCGCTACGTCATCACCACTGGCTCGGGCGACGCATTGATCGAAATGGCCCGAGCAGCCAACGTGCCCTGCGAGAAGATCGGCCAAACGATCCAGGTGCCGCGTGTGAGCGTGGAAGCCGCGTGCAACCTCGCGCTCGAGGATCTCCGCCGCGTCAACGAGGGATTCTTCCCGACGCTGATGGGCAACGAACTTGCAGTCGCCTGAGCACGGAGCAGGCTGAAGCAGCCTGATCCGTGTGGATCAAGCTCTTGGAAGTCTCAAAGAGCCTGATCCAAGAATTGCACGGAAACGCGTCGCGCTCCAGCCGACGCTTGCCTCCAGCTGAGGTGGCGGCGAGTTCCTTACTCCGCGGCCACGTCGAATTCGGTCCGAGCGGCTGGCAGCTCTCCAATTGACCCCAGATAATCCTGGATTGCGTCCTCCACCCGCCGCAGCATCATCCCGCGCGTGCTGGTGAGCGCGGTGTTCGCAGGTTTCTCCTCCACCGGAAGGACGAGCGAGGGATCGTAGCCCGCGCCCGCCGCGACGTGAGTGGCGAATTCGTGCCAGCTCAACTTGCCTTGGTTGGCGAGATGCCAGATGCCGGTCTCGCCGTCGACGAGCAGGTCGAGCGTGGCATGGCAAAGGTCGGGCACATAGGTTGGCGAGACGGCCGTCGTCCGGCTCGCGCGCACCGGCTCGCCGCGCGCGAGCGCGCTGAGCGTGTTCCAGGCGAAGTTGTACTTGTCCCAGGGGCCGAAAAAGGCGCTGGTTCGAATAACGAGCGCATCTTCGAAGACCCCCAGAACCTGCTG
>JALYNE010000416.1 GCA_030773375.1 Pseudomonadota bacterium | reverse complement strand
GCCAGCTGCTCTTTCAGAGCCTTGGTCTTGGCTTCGCTGACGTCGAGATTTTCCATCACGAGCAGCTTGCCGTCGCGAGCCTTGGTGGAGAGCGCCATCTTGAGCCCAAGCGCGCGCACCTTCTTGTTGAGCGAAGGATCGAAGTCGCGAACACGAGGTCCGTGGGCTTTGCCGCCGCCGACGAAGATCGGTGCGCGGCGGTCGCCGTGACGAGCGCTACCGCCGCCCTTTTGGCGACCGAACTTCTTGCCGGTGCGGGCGACGTCGGAACGCTCGCGGGCAGCGCGCGCAGTGCCGCGGCGCTTTTCGAGCTGCCAGGTGACGACGCGATGCAGGATGTCGGCGCGAGGCTCAACGCCGAAGACGGCATCGTTGAGCTCGATCTCGCCGCTGGCATCGGCGCCAAGGGTTTGAACAGGAACTTTCATTTTCAGCCTTCCTGGCCTTCGGTCGCTTCCGCCGGGTTCTGGGCAGGAGCGGTGTCGTTGTTGAGGGCCTGGCGGATCGCAGCCGGGTACGGAGCCGCATCCGGACGCGAAACCTTCACCGCATCCTTGACGGTCAGCCAGGCACCCTTGTGCCCCGGAACGGAGCCCTTGATGAAAATCAGGCCGCGCTCGGCGTCGGTGCGCACCACTTCGAGGTTCTGCTGGGTCCGATTGCGAGCGCCCATGTGGCCCGCCATCTTCTTGTTCTTGAACACGCGGCCGGGGTCCTGGCGCTGGCCGGTAGAGCCAAGCGAACGGTGCGAGACGGAAACGCCGTGGGTCGCGCGGAGACCGCCGAAGCCCCAGCGCTTCATGCCGCCGGCAAAGCCCTTGCCCTGAGTCACGCCCGAAATGTCGACATACTGCCCAGGGACGAAATGGTCGGCCGAAAGGGTCGCGCCGACATCGAGGAGCGCGTCCTCAGCGACGCGGAACTCCGCAACACGTGCCTTCGGCTCCACCTCGGCCTTGCCGAAATGGCCACGCTCGGGCTTGCTGAGGTTCTTCGCCTTCGCAGTGCCTGCACCAAGCTGCACGGCCGTATAGCCATCGCGATCGGCCTCGCGGCGAGCAACCACCTGGACGTTGTCGAGCGCCAGAACCGTCACGGGCACGTGCCGCCCGTCGTCCTGGAATATGCGGGTCATGCCCATTTTCTTCGCGATCACGCCAGTGCGCATGATCCATACTCCTTATACAGAGGCCCGCGGAAAAAACCCCGCGGGCGTGCCGGCCCAAAAAAAATGCGTGCCCCGCTTGGGCCTTCCCCGCCTGCGCCACCCAAACGATCGTTCGAGCGCGCCTGGGCGAAGATGCGGGGGACGCAAACCACGGACAGATCCGTGCGGTATCCCAATTAATTACGCCAGCCGCCTAGGCAGCGTGCGCTCGCCTTTAAGCGAGCTTGATCTCGACATCAACACCCGCGGCGAGATCGAGCTTCATCAGCGCATCGACCGTCTGCGGGGTTGGCTGCACGATGTCCAGCAGCCTCTTGTAGGTGCGCACTTCGAACTGTTCGCGCGATTTCTTGTCGACGTGCGGCGAGCGGTTCACGGTGAACTTCTCGATGCGCGTCGGCAACGGAATGGGGCCTCGGATGAGAGCACCCGTGCGCCGCGCGGTGTCGGCGATGTCGCCCGTGGCCTGATCGAGCACACGATGATCGAACGCCTTCAGGCGAATCCGGATATTCTGCGTTTCCATGTCCCACTTACCGATGCGAAAGAGCCGCCCCCAAGGGGCCCGACCAAACAAAGCCAACCCGGAGCCTCAACGGCCCGGAACGGCCATAAATTCGAAACTAAAGGCGAGCCGCCCGAATCCCTGGGATCCGGGCGGCTGACGGCCCTATATTACTTCGTGATCTCGGCGACAACCCCTGCGCCGACGGTCCGGCCGCCTTCGCGGATCGCGAAGCGCAGGCCTTGATCCATCGCGATCGGAGCGATCAGTTTCACGGCCAGATTCACGTTGTCGCCAGGCATGACCATCTCGGTGCCTTCCGGCAGCTCCACCATCCCCGTCACGTCGGTCGTGCGGAAATAGAATTGCGGACGGTAGTTGGCGAAGAACGGCGTGTGACGGCCGCCTTCATCCTTCGAAAGGACGTAAACCTCGGCCTTGAAGTCGGTGTGTGGCTTGATGGAGCCCGGCTTGCAGAGAACCTGCCCGCGCTCGACTTCCTCACGGCCGACGCCGCGGATGAGAGCACCGATATTGTCGCCCGCCTGACCCTGGTCGAGCAGCTTGCGGAACATTTCGACGCCGGTGACGACCGTCTTGCGGGTGTCGCGGATACCGACGATCTCGACCTCCTCGCCGACCTTGACGATGCCCGTCTCGACGCGGCCGGTGACGACGGTACCGCGGCCCGAGATCGAGAACACGTCTTCGATCGGCATCAGGAACGGACGGTCGAGAGGACGTTCCGGCTGCGGGATGTAGGCGTCGACGGCGGCCATCAGCTCGAGCACGGCATCGTGGCCCATCTTGCGGTCGCTGTCCTCGAGCGCGGCAAGCGCCGAACCCTTCACGATCGGAATGTCGTCGCCCGGGAAGTCGTAGGAGGAGAGGAGCTCGCGAATCTCAAGCTCGACGAGCTCGAGAAGCTCCTCGTCATCGACCTGGTCGACCTTGTTCATGAACACCACCAGCGCCGGAACGCCGACCTGGCGGGCAAGGAGGATGTGCTCGCGGGTCTGCGGCATCGGGCCGTCGGCAGCGGACACGACCAGGATCGCGCCGTCCATCTGAGCGGCGCCGGTGATCATGTTCTTCACATAGTCGGCGTGTCCAGGGCAGTCGACGTGCGCATAGTGGCGGGCCGGGGTCTCATATTCGACGTGCGCCGTCGAAATGGTGATGCCGCGCTCGCGCTCCTCAGGAGCCTTGTCGATGTTCGCATAATCGACAAACTTCGCGCCGCCGGTTTCGGCGAGCACCTTGGTGATCGCTGCGGTGAGCGACGTCTTGCCGTGGTCGACGTGACCGATGGTGCCGATGTTGCAGTGCGGTTTGTTCCGCTCAAACTTAGCTTTCGCCATTCTGGTTACCCTTCGTGTTTCTGCTCAATTCAGTTGTTCACGCAATTATGCGAGCTTCGCCTTGACCTCTTCGGCAACGTTCGCCGGCACTTCCTCGTAATGAGAGAACTGCATGGTGTACTGAGCGCGGCCCTGCG
>JALYNE010000415.1 GCA_030773375.1 Pseudomonadota bacterium | reverse complement strand
GATCGTCGGTGATCGCCTCCACGGGCGCGGACTGAGCCCGCAGCAGCGGGTCCGGCACTTCGATGATCGGCATGAGGGGCATGGCGAATGAGCTAGGTAAGCCCGCCTCTGCCGTCAAGCTGCGCTCCAGCCGCCGCGGCTGTACGGCGGAGGAGCTCTCGACCTGAGACCCTGCTAACCGACCGGACGTCTCGCCCGCAGCGCCTGAGCCAGAGTGCCTTCGTCGAGGTAATCGAGTTCGCCGCCCACAGGCAGTCCATGGGCAAGCTGCGTCATCCGGACAGGATAGCTTTCCAGCCGCTCCGCCAGGTAATGCGCCGTGGTCTGGCCTTCCAGCGTCGCATTCATGGCGAGGACAATCTCGTCGATGCCCCCTTTGGCGACGCGGCCTATCAGTTTGTTGATGCTGAGATCCTCCGGACGGACGCCCTCCAATGCGGAAAGTCTTCCGCCGAGGACGTGAAAGCTGCCGGGGAAGAGCCGCGACCGCTCCAGCGCCCAGAGGTCGGAAACCTCCTCGACGACGCAAAGCAGGCGGGCATCGCGGCGCGGATCGCGGCAGATCGTGCAAGGATCCGTCGTATCGACATTTCCGCAGACGCCGCAAACCGACAGACGCTCGTTGACCTTCTCGAGCGCACGTAGGAGCGGTGCCATCGCGGTCTCCCGCTTTTTGAGGAGATGCAGCACCGCCCGCCGCGCAGAGCGCGGGCCGAGCCCAGGGAGGCGGGCAAGCGCCTGCGTCAACGCCTCGATTTCGGGAGATGCCATGGCGGGTAGGTAGCTGGGCGTTCGCACGAGTTAAACCCCTTGGCCGGTTTGCCAAGGGGCATTCTACTCGAGCACAAAGCGCTTTATGGCGCCCCGATGCGCCTTGCCTTCATGGGGACCCCGGACTTTGCCGTGCCAACGCTAGACGCTCTGATGGCCGCGGGGCACGAGCTGGTGGCGGTTTACTCACAGCCGCCGCGGCCGGCCGGGCGCGGCAAAGGCCTGCGACCCTCACCGGTGCACCAACGTGCTGAAGCGGCAGCGATCCCGGTGCGGACTCCCCTCACCTTGCGTGATCCGGACGCGCAGCGGGAGTTCGCGGCGCTGGACCTCGACGCGGCGGTGGTGGCGGCATATGGGCTGATCCTTCCGCAGCCGATCCTCGCGGCGCCACGTCATGGCTGCCTCAATGTTCACGCCTCGTTGCTGCCCCGCTGGCGGGGGGCGGCGCCGATCCAGCGCGCCATCCTTGCGGGTGACGAGACCACCGGGATCACGATCATGGCCATGGAGCTCGGGCTCGACACCGGGCCGATATACGCCGTCCGCGCGACTGACATTGACGGCAAAACGGCCGGTGCCCTGACGAGCGAGCTTGCCGGGATCGGCGGCGCACTGATGGCGGCGGTTCTGGAAAGGCTGGCGGAGCTGAAGCCTCTGCCGCAGCCTGACGAAGGCGTCACCTATG
This sequence comes from Pseudomonadota bacterium, assembly GCA_030773375.1. GTDB lineage: Bacteria > Pseudomonadota > Alphaproteobacteria > Sphingomonadales > Sphingomonadaceae > Allosphingosinicella. The sequence continues at coordinate 1,717 of JALYNE010000415.1, read as the reverse complement.
CCTCGAAGATCGAGAAGCACGAGGCGAAGCTCGACTTCAGCCTCCCGGCCGATGCCGTCGAGCGGCAAATCCGAGCATTCAACCCCGCGCCCGGAGCCTTCTTCGGATTGGGAACTGAGCGGATCAAGGTGCTCGGTGCGGAGGTGGCGGACGCCCGCGGCGTTCCGGCAACGGTGCTCGACCACGGGCTCACCATCGCCTGCGGAGAGGGCGCGATCGTGCCCACCCTTCTCCAGCGCGCCGGTCGTGCCGTCATGACGCCAGGCGAACTCCTCCGAGGCTTTTCCATCCCGGCGGGAACGAGGCTCGCATGACCCGCTTCCGCCTGACTGTAGAGTATGACGGAAGCCCGTTCATGGGCTGGCAGCGCCAGGGACACGGGCCTTCGGTTCAGCAAGCCATCGAGGAAGCGGTGCATGCCATCACGCGAGAGACGGCGACGCTCCACGCGGCCGGGCGAACTGACGCCGGCGTCCATGCTCTGGCAATGGCGGCTCATGTCGACATCGAAAAGCCGATCACTGCGTTCCGGCTGGCGGACGGGCTGAACGCAAAGCTGCGGCCGCTGCCGGTTGCCATCCTGGCGGCACAGGAAGTTGCCAGCGATTGGCACGCGCGCTTCAGCTGCATCGGGCGGCGCTATATCTACCGGATCGAGAATCGGCGGGCGCCGCTGGCGCTCGATGCTAAGCGTGCCTGGCGGGTGCCCGTCGTGCTCCACGCAGATGCGATGGATCATGCGGCCCGCATCCTGATCGGGCGGCACGATTTCACGACCTTCCGGTCGGTGCATTGCCAGGCGGAAAGCCCGATCAAGACCCTTGATCTGCTGCGCGTGCGGCGCTTGGGTACCTCGATCGAGATCGAGGCGGCGGCGCGCTCCTTTCTTCACCACCAGGTCCGCTCAATGGTCGGCTGCCTGGAGCTGGTCGGACGCGGTAAGTGGACCGAGCGGGACTTGAAGAATGCGCTTCAGGCGCGCGACCGGGCAGCGCTCGGCTTCAACGCCCCGCCCGACGGCCTTTATTTCGCCGAAGCCCTGTACGAGGAGGATCGGCGGAGCCCGAACAGCTTCTGAAGCGACATGTCGAGCATCAGAAGTCGCCAAAGGAGTGATCCCCGATCGACCTTCTGGGAACGGTGGTCGGCGATGATGCGCGAGATTGCGCTTTCGTCGAACCAGCCGAGCTCGGCCAGCGCGGAGTCGCGGGCCATGGCGTCCGCTGCCGGCGCAAGCACCCCGGAAAACCACTGCCCGACGGGAGCGACCGGGTTCACGTCGCGGCGCTGCAGGACTTCACGGGGGAGGTGACGTTGCAGCGCCTTTTTCAGCAGCCACTTTCCGCTCCTCCCGCGGATCCGAAGGCTGCTTGGAAGATGCGCTGCAAATTGCACGAGGCGGTGGTCGAGCAGCGGCTCGCGCAGCTCCAGGCCGACGGCCATGCTGGTCCGGTCCATCCTGGTAAGCATGTCACCCGGAAGGCGGATCTTGAGGTCGGCATATTGGGCTCGGGAGAGCGGATCCGCTGCCGGTGCCTCCCGCATGGCTCGAAGATATCGGTCTTGGGGCCGGTGCCCCTGGAGAGCGCTTATGAACTCTGGCCGGTAAAGCTTTGAACGCAGGGCTGCATCGGTGGCGCAAACGATGTCAGCATAGGCTTCCTCGCTATTACGGCGGAAGCGCTGCGAGCTCGGTCTGGCGGCATGCCAGCGCGTC
>JALYNE010000414.1 GCA_030773375.1 Pseudomonadota bacterium | reverse complement strand
CGCATCATCACCATGGACCTGGACCGCTCCGCTATCGCGCCGCCGATCTACCCAGCCGTGACCCTGGCATGGTCGCCTGACGGACGCGGACTCTACTTCATGGCGATGGATCGCGGCAATGTGCCGATCTTCTATGCCGATCTCGACGGTAATGTCAGGACAGCCGTAGGAGGCGAGCGCCAGGTCACCGGGCTGTCGCTCACGCCAGACGGCGGCGTCATAGCATTCACAGCTATGCACCCGGCAGCCCCAACCGACGTTTACGTTGTGGAGACGGGCGGCGGCGAGGAGCGCCGGCTGACGGATGCCAACCGTGAGCTGCTGGCGGAGGTCGAGCTCGGCCAAACGGAGCGGATCGCCTGGAAAGGCGCCGACGGCTGGGACATCGAGGGCTGGATCCTCCGGCCGCCCGGCTATGAGTCGGGCCGGCGCTACCCCACGATTCTGGAGATCCATGGGGGCCCACACGGCCAGTACGGCAACCAGTTCGATCCGGGCTGGCATACCCTGGCCGGCGCCGGCTACCTGGTGGTCTATGCTAATCCGCGCGGCAGCACCGGCTACGGGGAGCCGTTCACATTGGCCTGCGTGGACGACTGGGGCGGGAAAGACTATGAGGATCTGATGCGCTGTGTCGACCATGTAGTGGCGCAGGGATGGGCCGAGGCCGAGCGGCTGGGAGTGGGCGGCTACAGCTACGGCGGATTCATGACGAGCTGGATCGTCGGTCATACGCAGCGCTTTCAGGCCGCGGTCGTCGGTGCCCCTGTGAGCAACGCCTATAGCTTCTGGGGCACGAGCGACATCGGGCCGCAGTTCGGGCACTACGAGTTCGGCAGCAGACTCCCCCAGGAGGCGCCGGAGCACTACCTCGCGGGCTCGTCCGTGCATCACCTGGCCGGCTGCGAGACCCCCGTGCTGCTGTTGCATCACGAGGGCGACCTGCGCTGTCCGATCGGCCAGTCCGAAGAGATCTTTGCCGTGCTCAAGAAGTTGGGCAAAGAGGTGGTGATGGTGCGCTACCCCGGTCGCTTCCACCGGTACGCCACACATGCACCGTCACAACGGGTTGACGCCATGCGCCGCACGAGGGGATGGTTCGAGCGATTCCTGGGGGCATGATGGGAAGCAGTGATCTCTACTCTCCCTGGTGCAGCAGGTTGTAGAGCCGGCTTTTCAGGATAAGACCACGTTGGCCGACGCATACTTGACCGCCTCGCCCAGACCCATGGCACGGCCCTGGCTCCAGGCGGTGGAGAGTGCAGGATCGTCGCGGAGGATACGTGCGGCGTCCACGGCATGTTGGCTGAGGAGGCGATTGGCGGCATAGGCGTAGAGCGAATCGCCGAGCGACTCGAGCAGCGCCGCGGCGGGTGAGGCGAACGTTGGAGCAGACATCGCACTCCTCCCTTGTTATCAGTACGAAACGTGGGGCCGAAAGCGGGGTCAGAAGCCGGTGTTATCAGGAGTATAGGGGCGAAGTTCTTCTGGTAAAACGGCTGCCCGTTGAAAAAGTCTTGCCCGAGCGGTCCCGGCTCCGTCACTGTGAAGCGAGTTCCACCACGGTGGAAGCAGCTGGAGCACCTAGCTCATTCCACTCTGGTGGGATTCTACACCGGCACCATGGAAAACAGGTCAAAAACAGGTGGTATGACCACCCCAGCTGCCCTGCCAGGCCACCAGCGCCGCCCCCAGCCACGCGAACTCAGCAGCCGTTTGAGGTTCTGCCCACTCGCCGTCACCAGCGCCTCGATGTTGACCTTCTCCAAATGCCTCAACCGGAACCGCGCTAACCCATGCCACTGCTTCGCTTCCCCAAACAGCGGTTCCACCCACACCTTCCGCTTCCGCAGCGCCTTCTTATATGGCTCGGTCGTCATGTAGCTGCGCACCCGATCAAGGTAGTCTTCGTCGAAACTCCTCGCCGCACTCCGCCCGTTCTCGCTCTCCGTACATTTGGCTTTGAGGGGACAAGCGTTGCATGTCTTGGCCTCTGCTCGATAGACGACCACCCGCTCCGTGTACTTGGTCTTCCACAGTGGGAGAACGGCTCCATGCGGGCAGTGATACTGATCCTGGTCGGCATCGTAGCGGAAGCGCTGTTTGCCATACAATAGGCTGCGCTTGTCAAAATCGGTGAGGGGAATGTAGGCCCGCAGTCCCGCATCCTCAATCGCCACGATGTTATCCGCCGTACCATATCTGGTGTCGCCAGTGACCTGCTCCAAAGGCAGTTGCCAGCGGAAGCGGCTGTGCCAGAGCAGATCCTGCATCGGCTGGTTGTCCATAACTTCTGAGGGCGTGACGAGTGCCGTTAAGATGATCCGTGCTTTGCCATCGTCCACAGCATAATGCGTGTGATACCAACGCCGCTTGGCCCACACAGCAACACATTGCGCTTCTGCCGGATGTAGTCGCCGCTTGCCAACTGCAGAATCTGCTGGCGGTTGACGGTCGGATTGAAGCCGAAGTCAAAGCCGTCCAAGGTTTTGGTGCTTTGCACATTCGCCCGCCGTAGCCGCACCGCCAGCTGTTTCTGGGCCCGCCGTTCCACCTCGTCCTCCACCAGCCGTGCCAGAAACTCCTGGTATGACCATGTGCCTTCCACGGCTTGGCGCGTGCGCGCCTCGAGCGTCTCCAGAATGCCGGAGAGCCGCAAGTGCTTCAACTGCGGGGTCAATTGATGGGTCAATTCCATACGCTCCCTCCAAAAAGATGGCCGAATAACTCCGCTGCACTACGCACAAACTGCCGTGCCGGTGGACTGGTGGGAATAGGCGGTGCCTGCTGCTCCAGTCCCTGGGCCAGAATCGCTTTGATCGCCCGGTGCGACACCTCGTCGTAGTACAGCGCGCGGGCACAGGCTGCCTCCAGCCGCACAGGTCCGACGCCGTCTGCCAACCGCACCACCCGTCCGGCCGTCCGTAGCCGGTCAACAACCGTGTCCGCCAGCAAGGTTTCGACCACTTGCCGGGTCGCCGGACCGATTGCGGTCGCCCGCTCCAGACACGTTTCGTGCCCTAAGTGCAGCCCCGGGACCTTCTCTGGCGGCAGATGATCCGGATGGGTCAGTCGGTCGCCCGACTGGCTGGCGCGCGGATGGGTTGCCACCCGCTGCCAATCCCGGGTAAAGAGTTGGACATCCTGGCTGCCGCCGCGTATATGAAGTTGCTGTC
>JALYNE010000413.1 GCA_030773375.1 Pseudomonadota bacterium | reverse complement strand
GGCCGTGGCGTGCCGGATGGCGCGATCACCACGGAAGCATTCGGCGAAAGCCGTCCGCTTGTGGAGACCGCCGACGGCGTGCGCGAGCCGCAGAACCGTCGTGTGGAGATCACCTTCGGTCCGGGCGCGGGCTCTTAAGAGCTCTCGCCGCTCCGGCGGCGAACCGGATTGAAAGATGGAGCCGGTCCGAAAGGGCCGGCTCCTTTCTTTTTAGATGAGTTGCCGCTTTATGATTGGCGATTTCGGCCAAGATTTGGCTGCTTGCGCGGAAACGTTCCGCTGCCGATTCGTTCAGAGCTGCACCATCAAAGGAGGAGCGGGATGAAAGGCGGTTGGAAACTTCATGCGGGAGCGGCCGCGCTGTTGTCGGCCTGCGCCGTGACGGCGCCAGGTGGAGAACCGCTAGCGGCCGGGTCTGCGCGATCAGCGGCAAGTGCCGACCTGCGCGATCGTGCTGGAAGAACCGTCGCGCAAGCGAGTGCAACGCAGCTGGGCGACAGCGTCAGACTGCAAATTCAGGCAGTGGCCTTGCCTCCGGGCAGCTACGGAGCCCACATACATGCCGTCGGACGCTGCGACCCGGCCGACTTCACGAGCGCGGGGCCGCACTGGAACCCGACCGGTCAACAGCACGGAAAAAATAATCCGCAGGGGATGCACAAAGGCGACCTGCCCAACCTGATGGTCGGCGCCGACCGCCGAGGATCGTTTGAGATCACCGTTCCTGCTGCCTCGATCAGCGACGGAAGCACTCCGTTGCTTGACGCGGACGGCGCAGCCCTCGTCGTCCACGAGCGCGCTGACGACTATCGGACGGACCCCTCCGGAAACAGCGGCGCGAGAATCGCTTGCGGCGTGTTTGGTGCGGCGGGCAACTGAGCTTCAGGTTGTACGGCTCAACCTAGATTGGCTCACCAGCCGCGCGGGCGCGTTCGACCTTGCTGGCTTCTAATTCTTCGATCCTTCGCGAGCCCAGCCATAGCCCGAGCAGCGTCAGCGGCGGCATAACATAGAGCGCGAAGATGCCGGTTCCAAGATCGCCCGTGAGCACCGACATCTTACCGGCGTAATAAGGGCCGAGAGCGAGGCCAACCATGGTGGTGCCAAGAATGTAGGTTGCGCCGGCGGTGGCGCGCATCCGCGGCAGAACGAGGTCCTGTAGCGTGGCTACGGCGGCTCCGACCCAAGCAGAGGCAAGCATATGGGCGAGGGGGTTTGCCCAGTAAAAGGCCGCCAGATTGTCTGTCGTGAGCATGAAGGAGACGATGGGGATCGGAAGGACTGCCGACAGCATGTTCACGAACAGCCGCCCGCGGGCATCCCGCTGACGCCACAAATCCGATACGTAACCTCCGAGGATCACTCCGGCAGCGGCTGAGATGGCTGCCGACCAGCCGATAATCGTGCCGATCTCTTCCTTCGCAGTCATGCCGGGTATGAAGCGCGACGCTGTTAGAGGGCCGCCATAGAAGGTCTGCTCGACATAGGGCGGCACCCAAAAGCTCGTCGCGTAGGTCACGAACGCGATGCTCCCAAACGCAAAGGCGAGCATGACCACAGTGGGATTTCCCCAGATCAGGCGGTAGGCTGGAGGGTCCCGGTGCTTGAGGGACTGCACCCAGGAGAAGACCGCATAAACGCCAAGCCCATAAGCGCTCCACTGCGGACCGTCGCCGGTGAGACGGTACAATCCGTAGCCACAGGCGACAACGAGGAGGAGCACCGCCACATTTGTTCGGAGCGCGCCCGGGATGCGCGCCACATTGAACAACGTAAGCGGGGGCAGGATCGCAATCAGTTCCTGGCCGAAATCCCGCCAAGCATTGGGCCGGACGACGGGTTGCGACAACCCGTCGGAGGCGCCCCGCGGCGGCTCGCGCAGGCTAAGCACCCAAAGCGCAAGCACGAGGCCGGGAAATCCCGCTGCGAGAAAGGCCGCCTGCCATCCGACGAGGCCGAGCGGTGCGGTTGCGGGATCGGGAAAGGCCGTGTTCCAGCGGCTGAGGACGATCCCGCCGATCGGAAGGCTGAGCGCCCCGCCGATGTACAGGCCACTCGAGTAAATGGACAGCGCAGTGGCTCTACGCTCCTTCGGAAAATGGTCGGAGATCATCGAATAAGCAGCAGGGGAGGCGCTCGCCTCGCCGATGCCGACGCCGATTCGCGCGGCCGCAAGCATCCCGAAACTGCTGGCGAACCCAGATAGAACAGTCATCGACGACCATAAGGTGAGGCCCATCGCCATGAGCCGTCCTCGGTACCAGCTATCGGCAAGCCGACCGAGCGGAATGCCGAACAAGGCATAGAAGACGGCAAAGGCAGTTCCGTAGAGGAAGCCGATCTGGGCGTCCGAGACGCCGAGGTCCCGCTTGATATCACCCACCAGGATGGAGAGGATCTGCCTGTCGATAAAGTTGATGATGTAAACCAGCACCAGGACGAACAGCGCGTACCAGGCATAGGCGCTGACCCGGAAGGCGCGGGGCTGCTCGTGGGCTTGTGGTTCGGCCAAGTTTGTCTCCGGTTGTTGGCGCGCGCCGGCACGGTTAGAGGCCATTTCGGGACGAAATCGGGTTCGATGTCAATGCGCAGGTCGGTGCTTCTCGTATGTCTCGGCAATATCTGCCGCTCGCCGCTCGCGGAAGCAGCGCTGCGCCGGGAGGTCGATCGGCTCCAACTGGATGTTGGCATCGACTCTGCCGGGACGGACGATTGGCACGTCGGGCGGCCTCCGGACCGGCGCGCGATCGCCGTGGCGCTGAAGAACGGGATGGATATCTCGCAGTTTCGCGCACGGCATGTGAGGGCTGAGGACTTTCAGAGCTTCGACTACATCGTCGCCTTGGACGCCGATAACTTGGCCTATCTCACGAAGATCCGACCCGAGAATGGCAAAGCCGAGTTGTCGCTGCTGCTCGACCATGTGACTGGGCGGGAGGGGCAGCCGGTTGCCGATCCCTATTATGGACATGAGGACGAGTTCGACGTCACCTGGTCCGACGTGACTGCCGGTGCGCAGGCGCTGGCACGCAAGATCGCCTCGATGTGAGCGCGTTTTCGCGCAAGGTTTCAGCGCTTACCGGAGTTCCGGAGGAGCGCCTTGAGCGGCTGGCGGGCGGCGACCTTTCCGAAGTCCTGCTTCTGCGCCGTCCGGACGGCCGGTGCACCGTTGCCAAGGGGGGCCC
>JALYNE010000412.1 GCA_030773375.1 Pseudomonadota bacterium | reverse complement strand
AGCACAGTACCAACCTGCTCGCCCAGGACCCGCTCCATGTTGTGGCCGCCGTCCTTGGCGAGCACCTGCACAACCTGGAGGCGTACACGCTGCTTGCCGCCCATACGGGGCACGATCACGTTTACCTCGGGGCGCTCAAGGGCCGGGCCGGTTCGCTGGCGAGCCTCGCCCGAGTCCACCAAGCGTTCATGAGCCTCGGCTGCGCCGTCGTCTGCTGGCGCTACCTGCGCGGGTTGTGAGACAGCTTCTTAGACTCGCCGTCGTATGGCCGACCCAGCACAGTTCGATCACGATCGCCTCGGGCACCTGCTATCTGATCGTCTACTCAAGGTCCCCCGCTTTCAGCGCAGGTACTCCTGGGAGGAAGAGCACATTGCGGAGTACTGGACTGACGTGCAGCGTGCTCGTGCCGCTGGGGATTCGTACTTCATGGGTACCGTCGTCCTGGCCTCGGATGCTTCGGGGGACGGACGCAAGCTCATCATTGATGGCCAGCAGCGGATCACGACGACCGCGGCGCTCCTGATCGCGACGCGCGATCGACTCGGCGAGTTGAACCAGGATCGGGCTGCGCAGGCGCTCGAGGCATCACACCTCAGCGACTACGTGCTCGCGCAAGAGGAAACTGTGGCGAAGCTGACGCTAAGCCCGGACGACCATGAGACTTACAACTTGCTGCTTGAACGCAGGTCGGTTGACGAGCGCCGCGACGCGCTTGCGAGTGCCTACCGCCAGCTCAAGGGATATCTTGATGAGTTGACGCCCAATGCGGCGGACTATCGGCGCCTCATCGAACTCGTTGAGTACCTCGATGGCGAAGTTCAGGTACTGCTGGCGGTAGCGTCGGGATTGCCCGAGGCGTACGTAATCTTCGAGACGCTGAACGACCGCGGCGCCGACCTGACGACTGCCGACCTCCTAAAGAACTACCTGTTCAGCGAGGCAGGCCAGCAAGGAATCAACCACGCGGAGAGCGTCTGGACGCGCCTCAGCGGACGGTTCGACAAGCCAGACGACTTCGTAAAGGTGCTGCGATACGAGTACATGTCTCGTCGCGGCCGCATCACGAATCGCGCGCTGTACAAGGCCTTGCAGGCGGACATTGGAACGGGATCGGCGGCGGTGCGTACGTACGTCGATCGACTCGACAACGCCCTGCAGCGATATGTGGCGCTTCGTGAGCCGGACGACGCCAGTTGGTCCTCGCAGGCCATTGAGGTCAAGGACTCCTTGCTCGCGTTCAGGCGTTTCGGCTTCGAGGCGAGCACCCCACTCTTACTGGCCGCGTTCGCCACTTGGAGTCACAGCGACGCGACCCGCTTCGTTGACGTCGTCGCTGCTTGGTCCGTGCGGGCGTGGATGGCCGGGCTTCTGGGCGGCGGGACAGCCGAGAGTGCATTCTGCGAGGCGGCGGTGGCGGTCGCCGGTGGCAGCGCCACGAATCCCGACGAGGTCCGAGCTCGCATGGGGGACCTCGTTCCGGACGACACCGCCTTCAAACAGGCGTTCGCTTCGTTCGGCGCGATCACAACGACGCGAGCCAAGTACATCCTCGCCCGGCTCGAGCGACAACACCTCGCCGACGAGGGAGAGTCGATCGAAGCGATGCCGGATTGGAGCAGCAAAGGCGTGAGTGTGGAGCACATCTTCGCCAGGTCATCGAAGCGAGATTCGTTCGAAACGGATGCCGATTTCGACCGCTTCGCGTCGATGCGCGACCAGCTCCAGAACCTGACTCTCCTGGAACGCACGCTCAATGCCGGCCTTGAGGACAAGTCATTCAGCGAGAAGCGAGCGACGTACGGCGAGTCGGCCTTTGCCCTGACCCGAGAGCTAAGCCAGTACGACGACTGGGATTTCAACGCAGCCGCTGCGCGCGCTCAGCGACTCGCCGATCTCGCGACCCGCGCGTGGCCGCTGTAAGGGTGCTCGCTCGTGACTAGAGGTTCGATGTCTTGGTGCCCGGCCTCGAACTGGCGTTCGGCAACCGGAAGCAGGAGTTCGACGGTCGCCGCGATTTCCGCGTCGCGCGACTCGGCTATCTGCGAAAGCCGTGACCACAACTCAGTCTCGTCCCACCGGTGCATCCCGCGGCGCGATGCTAGCCGCAGAGAGCGAGGCGATGGCTGGGATCCGTCAGCAAGACGGACGATGTGGTCCGGGATCGGCCTTTCCATTCGATGCCTGGGCGCTGAGCCGGCCACACGTCGCGCGACTTCGTTCCGGACCTCGGCCACCGGGACTCGCCTCGCCGAAGTAAGCCGACGGATGGCGCGAGCGGGCATACACCGTCAGCGGACCCTGCGCTCAAAGGAGCCATCGCGGTCGCGGCCGCCGCATCCCCACGGCTCTGGCAGCGTGCCCTCGTCGCTACGAGGCCACGGGCGATGACCACCAGGGGACCGACCTCAGCCGCAAGGCGTGGTGCGCCACCGATGCCGAGGTGGAAGCACTGCTCCAAGGCGTCAAGGACGAGGCTGCCGAAATTACCCGGCGACGCCGCGAAGCGGCGGCGGGCGGCGGGTGAACGGCTACCGCTTCCGCCTGAGAGGAGCAGCCGGCCGGTTGCCGCCACACCGTGCTATGCGACACCGGGAGCCGCTCTAAATTTGGAGCGTGGCCGCACCCACCGCCAGAGATGTCCGCGACGCACGCGTCGCGCACGTGCTCGCCCGCGCGGTACGGACCGGGGAGGTCGAGGGTGTCGACGCGCTTCGAATCCTCCGGCATGAACTGCGCCGTCGGAACACGAACTCGACACCGCGGATCAAGGTCCGCTCCGTTGGCGCGCAGGCCAGCATCGACAAGTACGCGCCGCAGAGGCCGCCCAGGAACGACTCCGACGACGCCCTGCACGCCGACCACGTCTATTCCCTCACGCCCGAGCTGCTGCATTCGGTGCACACGGTCGAGGGGTGGGCGGAGGAGCTTGTGCGGCTCCGGACAGTGGTGTGCGTCACCGCGGCCGAGAACTACGCCCTCGAACGAGTCGAGGCTCAGGGCACCACTGGCCCGGAGAAGTACGCGCTAGCGGGCATCACGTTCACGACGCCGCCCGGCTGGTACACGCCACGCATGCAGTGCTTATGACGACGCTCACCCTGCGCGCGAGGTCAAGCAGCGGCCCTCCGATCCATGACCTCGCGAGCTGGGAGCGGTACGCGTCCACCAAGGGAAACTGGGCCGACGGGTTA
>JALYNE010000411.1 GCA_030773375.1 Pseudomonadota bacterium | reverse complement strand
AAACAAGGCTGCAAATCATGCCCCCCTCAGCCCCCCTGATGCCCTTTCCCTGGTTCGATGTGGCCGTGATCGCATTCCTTATTGCGCTGAACGGGGTCTTTGCCTTGTCGGAGCTTGCGATCGTCTCGTCTCGCGAAGCGCGCCTCAAGGCGATGGTGAACACAGGGCGATCGGGAGCTCAGACCGCGCTCGACCTCGCGGCAAATCCAGGCCGCTTCCTTTCGACCGTCCAGATCGGAATCACCCTCATCGGCATTTTGGCCGGCGCTTATTCCGGAGCGAGCCTCGGGGGGCCGGTGGCGCAGCGTCTGATGCGGCTCGGGCTTTCGCCGGAAGCGGCGCAACCGATCGGTTTCACGCTGGTCATCGTGCTCACGACCTACGCTTCGTTGGTGGTGGGCGAGCTGGTGCCGAAGCAGATTGCGCTGAGGGCCCCGGAGCGGATTGCGGCCATGATTGCGCTGCCGATGCTTTGGCTCGCGCGTGCGACCGCGCCGTTCGTGTGGCTGCTCGATCGCACCAGCGCGCTGATCTTCCGGCTGATGCGCCTGCAGCGGGACATGCAGAATCGAGTGACCGCCGAAGAGCTTCACATCATCGTCGCCGAGGCGCATCATGCCGGAGTTCTGGAGGAGAGCGAGCGCGCGATCATTTCCGGTGTCGTGCGGCTTGCCGACCGCCCAACACGCGAAGTGATGACGCCGCGCACGGATGTCGACTGGATCGACGTCAACGCCGACGTCGAGGCCATTCGCGAAAAACTGCGCGAAACGCCGCACAGCCGGCTTCCGGTCGCGGAAGGGTCCGTGGACAATCTTGTGGGGGTGGTGCAGTCCCGCGACATCGTGAAAGCGTTCGTGGACGCCAGGCCGCTCGATCTGAGGAGCCTGATGCGCGAGGCGCCAATCGTGCCGGATCAAATGGATGCGATGGATGCGCTTGCAGTGCTTCGCGTCGCGGAAGTGCCGATGGCGTTCGTCCACGACGAGTACGGGCATTTCGACGGGCTCATCACCCCCGCCGACCTGCTGTCGGCGCTGGCCGGCTCGTTCGCCTCTAACGCGGACACAGACCCCCCCTTGGTGGAGCGGGAGGATGGCAGCTGGCTCGTTTCCGGATCGCTGTCGGCGGACGCGCTGACCGACCAGCTCGGCATAACTCTGCCCGAGGACCGAGATTATGCGACGGTGGCGGGGTTCGCGCTCTCCGTGCTGAAGCATCTACCCGAAACGGGCGAGCGCTTCAGCCACGGCGACTGGGATTTCGAGATCGTCGACATGGACGGACGCAAGATCGACAAACTGATCGCAACCGCCACCGCGCGCTGAGCGCCGGGGCTGCGAGGCCCACCTCTCCACCCACCGCCAAGCTCGAAAATGGATGCTGAACGGAGTTCGGCATGGCGGCTGTCGGAGGCGCTCGAGGCCCTCGACTTCTCAGGCGTTGCCGAGCTTGCCGAAGCGGGCTTCGAAGCCGTCCCGGTCCCCGCGCGCCAGATAAGCGGCTTGCTCCACCACTCGATCCCGCTCGAGCCGGCCCTTGAACGCGCCGAGCTTCGCATCGAGGATGATGACTTCGTTCGGGGTAAGGCGGGCGAGCTGCTCGAAGCGGGTGATTCCGTTGTCGTTGAGCTTCTGCGCGAGCTTGGGCCCAACGCCCTTCAGCATCTGGAGGTCATCCGGCGCGCCTTCGCCTGAAACGTCCTTGTGAGGCTGGACGCCAAGCACTTCGCCGGCCACGTCGACGACTGCGGCAGCCCCTTCATCGGCAACCCCGCGGCCTTCGACTGTGTCGATGCCGTCCCTGATCGGCCGGTTTCGCATGTAAGGGCGGACGGGGGGGGCGGGCGGTGCAACCGCGGTGTCAACGCGCTCGGTTTTCTTGAACGACACCTTGTTCCTGCCGGCCCGGACGTAACGGAACATCCACCAGCCGGTAACGAAGCCGATCACCAAGGCTATGATGATCGGGATGATATTGGCCTCGATTACGGTCATCATCGCAGACGAAATTCCTTGAAAGCAGAACTAGAGAAAGCCGTCCTTCTTTGGACGGCCGAAGAAGAGCCAGGCAATGCCAACGCCAACCACATAAGCGACGGCAAGCGCGATCAAAGTCTCAAGCAACAGCGGCATCAGCGGTTCCCTCCGCCTTGGGCGGGCGCGGGATTGGCCCACTCCACCCCCGCAATACCCTCAACTGCGCCCACTCGATCGTTGAGGCCGGGAAACTGGCCCATGCCCTCGCGCTGGAAATCGTTGGCCGGGCCGGACAAGGTCGCCGTGCGGTCCAGCGGATCGCGGCCGAGTCGGACCTCGATGCCGGTCACCTCACTCTTCGCGACTTCCGCCCGGGCCTGCGCCTCCAGTCGTGCAATCAGCGCTTCGCCGTTTCCGACAGGCCCATGATAGATCCAGCCCATCAGCAGCACGGCCGCGAGCCCGATCAGGAATTTTACCGGAGGCGACATCGATCGTGTCTCTGGCTGGAGAGGAAGAGGCCGCTATTCCATAGCCGCGTTGCGGCCCGCAAGAGCGAAGCGGCATTATAGCGCCCGAGCGATTTCCCGCCAACCTATGTCGCGTCGGTAAAAGCCGCAAGGAAAGTCGATCGCTGCAGCGGCGCGATAGGCGGCGCGCTGAGCCTCGGCAACATTGGGGCCGCTCGCGGTGACGGCAAGAACGCGCCCGCCATTCGCAACGATGTTCCCTTGTGCCAAGGCCGTGCCTGCGTGGAACACTTTGGCACCGGTGGCGGTGGCATCCTCCAAGCCTTGGATGGCGCCTCCCTTTTCTGGAGCGTCGGGGTAGCCATTGGCAGCCAAGACGATTGTCAGCGCCGCGCCGGCGGAAAAACGAGGGGGAGGCACTTCAGCAAGCTTTCCGCCTGCCGTCGCCGCCATGAGTTCGAGGATATCGGATTGGAGGCGCATCATCAGCACCTGGCATTCAGGATCCCCGAAGCGGGCGTTATATTCGATCAGCTTGGGCCCCTCGTCAGTCAGCATGAGGCCTGCATAAAGGACGCCGGAGTAAGGCGTTCCGGCCTCGGCGAGGGCGCGAACTGTGGGTTCGACGATCTCATCGAGTGCGCGGCGCTCGAGTTCGGGCGTGAGGATCGTTGCCGGGCTGTATGCCCCCATGCCGCCCGTATTCGGGCCCGTGTCGCCGTCGCCGACGCGCTTGTGGTCCTGCGCAGAGCCGAACGGAA
>JALYNE010000410.1 GCA_030773375.1 Pseudomonadota bacterium | reverse complement strand
GTGGATTTCTGCTGCTTGGAGGCACGGCTGATCGTGGAAGTTGATGGGGGGCAGCATAGTGAGGAGGCTGATGCGGTGCGGACCGCCTGGCTTGAGGCGGAAGGTTTTCGGGTGCGCCGGTTCTGGAACAATGATGTGGTGGAGAACCTCGGCGGCGTGCTTGCCACGCTGGCGGCCGACCTGCGTGGCCTCTACCCGGGTCGCCATTCCAAAGCGCCGGAGGAAGCGTGACGGAAGCGGAAGCCGCAGCCGAACTCGAACGTCTCGCCAGCGAAATCGCGCGGCATAACCGACTTTACCACCACGAAGACGCGCCGGAGATCTCCGACGCTGCCTATGACGCGCTGGTGCGCCGGAATGCCGAACTCGAGGCGCAGTTCCCGCATCTCGTGCGCGAGGATAGCCCGTCGGCCCAAGTCGGCTCCGTGCCGGCCGCGCACCTCGCCAAGGTCCGGCATGCGCTGCCGATGCTTAGCCTTGAAAACGCATTTTCCGACGAAGAAGTGGCGGATTTCATCTTGCGGGTGCGGCGCTTTCTCAACCTTCCCGCAGGCGAGGAGGTTGCCCTTACCGGCGAGCCGAAGATCGACGGCCTTTCCTGCTCGCTCCGCTACGAGCGCGGGCGGCTGGTCCAGGCGGCCACACGCGGCGACGGAACCACCGGCGAGAACGTCACCGAGAATGTCCGGACGATCGGCGACATTCCGCCTCGGCTGGCGGGGGATGCGCCGGCGGTGTTCGAAATTCGGGGCGAAGTCTACATGTCGAAGGCCGACTTTGCTGCGCTCAACGCACGCCAGGCGACAAGCGGGGGCAAGCTGTTCGCCAATCCGCGCAATGCAGCTGCAGGCTCGCTCCGGCAGCTGGATCCGGCGATCACCGCGGCACGGCCGCTTCGCTTCCTCGCTCATGGCTGGGGCGAAGCCTCGGCCGTTCCGGGCGAAAGCCAGCTGGAGGTGATGCAGGCGATCGGGGCGTGGGGCCTTCCGCTATCGAAGGACCTGAAGCGCTTCACCGAAGTGGATGCGCTCCTTGCGCATTATCGCTCGATCGAGCGTCGCCGGGCCGACCTGCCGTTCGACATTGACGGCGTCGTTTACAAGGTGGACCGGCTCGATTGGCAGCGCCGGCTTGGCCAGGTGGCAAAGGCGCCGCGCTGGGCGCTGGCCCACAAGTTTCCCGCCGAGCGCGCGGAAACGACGCTGCGGGACATCCATATCCAGGTCGGACGCACGGGGAAGCTGACGCCGGTGGCGCGGCTCGAGCCGGTGACGGTCGGCGGGGTGGTCGTGACAAACGCGACGCTCCACAACTGCGATGAAATCGCCCGGCTCGGGGTTCGCATCGGCGACCGCGTGGTGCTGCAGCGGGCGGGCGACGTGATCCCGCAGGTGCTGGAGAACCTGACACCGGAGGCGGAGCGAGAACCCTACGTGTTCCCAGATCACTGCCCCCAATGCGGGTCGGAAGCGGTGCGCGAGGAGGGGGAGGTTGACATACGCTGCACCGGCGGTCTCATTTGTCCAGCCCAACGAGTCGAACGCCTACGCCACTTTGTTAGCCGCAATGCGTTGGATATCGAAGGGCTCGGTCTGGTGCAGATAGAGAGCTTCTTCAAAGACGGTCTGATCGAGAGCCCAGCCGATATATTTAGGCTAACCCAAGACCAGCTGCTTGCACGAAAAAAGAAGGGCACGGTTTGGGCGCGGAATTTGATCAACGCGATCGCCGCTCGGAAAAATCCATCCTTAGACCGCTTTCTCTTTGCGCTCGGCATAAGGCACGTCGGCGAGGTGACTGCTCGGGATATCGCCCGCCGTTACCGTAGCTGGAGCGCGTTCAAAGCCATGCTTGCCGAGATGGTCGAGCGTAGAGCCGCTCGAGAGCCCGAGCTTGAAAGCTTCCTTCGACAGAACCGTCTGGACGAACATAATCAGCTAAAACGGCGGCTCGGCAATGAACTCGCCGCCATCATTGACACGTCTGGTGTTGGGCCGGAGGTCGCCGGCGCTATCGCCGATTTCTTTGGAGAGCCGCACAATCAGAAGGTGCTCGATGAGCTATTTGAAGCCGGTGTGGTGCCACAAGATGTAGAACACACTATTGTGGAGTCCGAAGTGAGCGGGAAGACGGTAGTGTTTTCGGGTTCGCTTGAGACGCTGTCGAGAGACGAGGCGAAGGCACAAGCGGACAAGCTTGGCGCGAGAGTCGCCAACGACGTTTCAAAAAAGACCGATCTCTTGGTGGCTGGTCCCGGTGCGGGCTCAAAATTAAAGAAGGCAGAGGAGCTTGGCACTCCTATCATTGATGAGGCAGAGTGGCGAAGGATCGTGGCGAAGGCTCGGCAATGATAGACGAAAAACTCTTCAACCTGTACGGTCAGGAACGGATATCGTCTCGACAAGTGGACGAGCTGACTGGACTTGCTAGAGGCATATGTGCTGATGGCGTACTGAACCAATCCGAGGTTGAGTTCCTCCAGAAGTGGCTTGCTGCAAACGTCGGTATCTCTGGCAACCCAGTGATCGCCACGTTGTACCGCCGCGTTGCGGAGGTATTGGCGGACGGTGTCGCCGACGCGAGGGAGAGAGAAGAGCTACTCCAAACACTGGAGGCTTTCTCTGGCAACGACATTGAATTGGGAGAGACCCTGAAGTCGACAACGCTGCCCCTCTGTGACCCGGCTCCGGTGCTCACGTTTCCGGACAAAACCTACTGCTTCACAGGAACGTTCAACTACGACGTGCGTCAGAAGTGCGAGCAAGCTGTCGTGGATAGAGGAGCCACCTGTGGCAGCCTCACCCGTAGAACGAAGGTGCTCGTCATCGGCGTCTATGCCACGGAATCGTGGAAACACTCAGCATTCGGTCACAAGATCATGAAGGCCGCAGAGATGCGCGAGGCGGGTGTCCCCATTTCTATCGTTTCAGAAGATCACTGGATGCGCTTCCTGTAACGGCAGGAGCTCGGGATCGAAGTGATCGATGAAGCCGCGTGGGCGGAGATCGTCAATCGCGGGCGGCAAGGAGGATCATGAACGCTCTCTTTCGAATAGTGCTCGCTTCGCTGGTGCTCAGCGCGCCTGCGCACGCCCGGGCGCAGGGACCACAGCAGACCGAGGCCGACGGCTACACCCGTTACGAGCTCCTTGCGCCCGGTTCGGGCAAATTCCGCATCCTCTATGAGGTGACCGCGACCACGCCAGGCGCAACCGTTTATTTCAA
>JALYNE010000409.1 GCA_030773375.1 Pseudomonadota bacterium | reverse complement strand
TGGAAGATCTCGCCTTTGGCATCCGCGATCTCCTCCTCGCTCGCAAAGAATTCGCGGTGAGCGGGGGCGATCGCTGTTACGATTGCAACATGCGGCCGCACGAGACGGGTGAGCGCCGAAAGCTCGCCGGCATGGTTCATGCCCATTTCGAAAACACCATAACGGGCGGTGCGCGGCATCCGCGCAAGCGACAGCGGCACACCCGTATGATTGTTGTAGCTCTTCACCGACCGGTGTGCACGTCCGGGAGCTGAGCGATGCAGTGCGGCGAACAGCGCCTCCTTGGTTCCGGTTTTGCCCACAGACCCGGTGACGCCGCAAATCCGCGCTTCGCTGCGCGCGCGCGATGCGCGGCCAAGCGCGTTCAGCGCTTCCGTGGTGTCGGCAACATGAACATGCGGCTGCCCGATCTCTTTACTCACTAGAGCTCCGGCTGCGCCCGCGCCGAAAGCTCGATCCAGAAAGCGGTGCCCGTCCGTCGTCTCACCTTTGAGCGCGATGAACAGGTCCCCCTCGCCGACTTCTCGAGAGTCGAACGCGACGCCGTTCGCGTCGAAGGCGCCATGGACGCTGCCGCCGGTAGCATCCGCAATTTCCGCGGCGGTCCAGAGCGCGCTCATGCCGCGCACTCGCGGGCTACGCTGACATCGTCGAAGGGAAGAACCATCTCCCCAACGATTTGCCCCTGTTCGTGGCCTTTGCCGGCCAGAAGAATGACGTCATCGGGTCCAGCTTCGGCGATGGCGGCTGCGATCGCTTCGCGGCGGCCCGCCACTTCCCTGGCATGGGGAGCGCCGGCCAGGATATCGCGGCGGATCAGGGCCGGGTCTTCGCTGCGCGGGTTGTCGTCGGTCACCAGCACGACGTCCGACATGCGTTCTGCGATCGCGCCCATTTCCGGACGTTTGCCAACGTCGCGATCGCCGCCCGCCCCAAACACCGTGATGAGTCGTCTCCTGGCGTGCGGCCGAAGCGCTTCAATCGCGCTCTCGAGGGCATCGGGCGTATGCGCATAATCGACATAAAGAGGTGCGCCCGCACCGGTGATGACAGCCCGCTCAAGCCGCCCCCGCACCGGCTGAACACGCGCAAGGTTGCCCAGCGTCTGCTTGAGATCTCCGCCGGTCGCGATCACCAGCGCCGCAGCGGTCAGGCCGTTGGCGGCCTGGTAGGCGCCGATCAGCGGGAGTTCGACCTTGTGCGTAGCGCCACCTGCTTGCACCGACAGCCGCTGGCCGAGCTGCGTCGGCACCCGTTCCAAGAGGCGAAGCGCGGTACCGCGTGCCCCGACCGTCATGGTGCGAAGGCCCCGCTCGTTGCAACGACTTTCGACCTCGCCAGACTTTGGATCGTCGGCCCATATTATGGCGGTGCCGTCGGGCTCGAGCACTTCGGAGAACAGCCGCATTTTCGCTTCGAAATAAGCTTCCATCGTACCGTGATAGTCGAGATGGTCGCGGCTGAAGTTCGTGAAAGCGGCCGCCTGGACCGGCAAGCCTTCCGTGCGGAACTGGGAAAGGCCGTGGCTGGACGCCTCGAAGGCGGCATGGGTCACGCCTTCGCGGGCGAGCCCCGCCATGTTGGACAGAAAAGTAACGATGTCCGGAGTGGTGAGGCCGGTTGTTACCCGGTCGTCGGCAGTAGTGACGCCGAGGGTCCCGATCGAAGCCGCATGATGTCCGGCGATGCGCCACAATTGCCGGGCGAGCTCGACATTGGACGTTTTGCCGTTGGTGCCAGTGACGGCGACCACCGTGCCCGGAAAGGGCTGGAAGAACTTGGCGGCCAGACGCGCGAATTCGCGTCGGGGCTCTTGGGCCGGGATGTGAGCCGCACCTTCGACCTTGACCTCGGGCCGGGCGACAATTGCGACAGCGCCCGCACGGACGGCAGCCGGAATGAAGTCCTCCCCGTTGAAGGCGCTGCCGCGAAACGCGCCGAAGACGTTCCCCGCAGCCACTTTCCGGTGGTCTATGGCGAAACCTGTAACGACGGAATCATCGTCCCCGCCGATCAGCACGCCAAGCCGCATCAGTCGCCCCTATCGCCGACGAGCGGCAGCAGGTCAGAAACGTCGACGTCGCGCCGCTCGTCGGGGATCACACCCAGAAGCGCACCGGTTCGTGCGACAACTTTCGAGACGATCGGGGCGGCGGTCCAGCCGGCGGTGGTGTAGCCGAATGTGTCGGCAGTCGCTTGGGGGGCATCAAGCATGGCAATGACGACGTAGCGCGGATTGTCCATGGGGAAAGCCGACGCGAAGGTCGAGACGTTGACTTTCTTCGAATAACCGCCGCTGCCGCTTTTCTCCGCAGTACCCGTTTTGCCGCCGACGCGATAGCCGGCGGCTTCCCCCTTCTTGCCGCTTCCATGAAGGACCACGAGCCGCAGCATCTGGCGCATCCGCCTGCTCGTCTCCTCGGAGAAGACGCGTCGGCCTGGGGGGACCCTGCGGCTGTCCACCTTCATCAGCGTAGCTGGGCGCCAGACGCCACCATTGACGAGGGCAGCATAAGCACTGGCGAGGTGCAACGGTGTGATCGCAACGCCGTGGCCATAGGAACTCGTGAGAAGTGTCGAACGGCTCCATATGCGCGGCCAAAGGGGATGGCTCTTCTCGCGCAACTCGATGTGTGGCGGGGCATGAAAGCCGAGTTTGCGGAAGACACCTTGCAGCCGCTCGACCCCGACCTCGTCGGCAATGCGGGCGGTCCCGATATTGGATGAATGGACCAACACCTCCGGCACGGTCAGCGGCCGGTTCTTGCCCTTATAGTCGGAGATGCGGAAGCGGCCGATTGCGATGGGCGCGCTCGCATCATAGCGCCTGGCGAGCGAGGTTATCGTACCCGCGTCCATTGCCGTGGCCACGGTCAAGGGCTTGAACGTGGATCCAAGCTCGTAAACACCCATGGTTGCCCGGTTATATTGCGAATTTGCAGCGAATTTGCCGGCCGCGTTCGGGTTGAAGGTCGGGAAGGAGGCGAGCGCCAGCAGCTCGCCGGTCTTCACATCGAGCACGACGCCGGTGCCCCCTTCGGCCCTGTGCTTGGTCATGGCGGCGCCGAGTTCGCTTTCCATCGCCGCCTGGACGCGACTGTCGATCGACAAAGCAGTTGGGGTGCCGCGCAGGGATGGGTCGGAAAGGCTTCTGTCGAGAACCTTTTCCATCCCGGCAACGCCGCGGCCATCGAAATCCGTCCAGCCGAGGATGTGAGCGGCAAGTGCCGTCTGCGGGTAGAGCCGCT
>JALYNE010000408.1 GCA_030773375.1 Pseudomonadota bacterium | reverse complement strand
ATGGTCGCACCGCTCGATCAGGGGACGCGGGCGAACCGCCCAGGCGGAGCGCGGATCCGGCAGCAGCCCAGCAAGATCGGCGATCTCCTCGGGCCGATCGAAGAGCCCGAACCAGATCAGTGGCGGCGCCTCCGGCGCCGGCCGCTCAAGAAGCGATTGAAGCCTCGGTTCCAGCGCGAGGCCGGCCTCATAGGCGATGAAGCCGGCCGCATGCGCGCCGTGCCGCACGGCATCGCGCAAATCCGAAAGACATGGCCGCACCTCATCGGCCGCCCGCGCCGCGATGATCCGCCTCGGGCTCTGGTACAGCCGCGCCGGCTCCGCGCCCGTGGCATCGTCAATGAGGACGAACGGTGACCCGGCGTCAATCATAGCGGCCGCGCTTGCGAAGCGAACAAGCGGAACCCATCTCCGGCATGAGCGCCCTCCGAGCGGCGCCTGGGAGAGACGCTTTGGTTTCCAGTGTCTTCGATCTTTTCAAGATCGGGGTCGGCCCTTCGAGTTCGCACACGATGGGCCCGATGACTGCCGCCTGCAACTTTGTCGAGATGCTCGGCAACAAAGGGCTTCTCCAGAAGACTGCGCGAGTCCAGGCGGAACTCTACGGATCACTCGCGCTGACGGGCAAAGGCCACGCGACCGACCGCGCGGTGCTTCTCGGCCTGTCGGGCGAACGGCCGCACAGCATGAATCCGGACGCAGCCGACGCGATCGTCGACGGCATCCGCACCCGCCGGCGCCTGAACCTTGGCGCGGCACGTGAGATCCCTTTCGATGAAGCGCGCGACCTCCGGTTCCTCCAGCGCGAGCGTCTGCCGCACCATTCGAACGGAATGCGCTTCACCGCTTTCGACGAGGCGGGGGGCACGCTCGAGGCCACAGTCTCCTACTCCATCGGCGGCGGCGCCATCGTCGACGAGTCGGCGATCGCCCGAAACGCGCCGCCGGAGGGCGCCTGGGATGTTCCCTACAACTTCCACTCCGGCCAAGAGCTGCTCGCCATAGCAGAGCGCGAACAGCTCACCATTGCCGAGATCACGCGCGCCAACGAGCAAGCCAGCCTGTCCGACGCCGAGATCGACCGGCGCCTTCAGGCGATCGTCGATGCGATGTCCTCCTGCATCGACCGCGGCATCGGCCAGGACGGGATCCTTCCCGGAGGCCTGAAGGTCAAGCGGCGGGCGCCGGCGCTTCATCGGCTGTTGCTGGAGCGGGCCGAGCGCACGCTTTCCGACCCACTGACGGTTCTCGACTGGGTCAATCTTTGGGCGCTCGCAGTCAATGAAGAGAATGCTGCGGGCGGCCGCGTTGTCACGGCACCGACCAACGGCGCCGCCGGCATCGTCCCGGCGGTTCTCCGTTATTACCAGCGCTTCACGCCGCGCTCGAGCGACGAGGGAGTCCAGGTCTTCCTTCTCACCGCATCTGCAATCGGCTCCTTGTTCAAGGAGAATGCATCCATTTCCGGCGCGGAGGTGGGCTGCCAGGGTGAGGTCGGCGTCGCCTGCTCGATGGCCGCAGCCGGGCTGACGGCGGCGCTCGGCGGCACGCCGGCGCAGATCGAGAACGCGGCAGAGATTGGAATGGAGCATAATCTTGGCCTGACCTGCGATCCGGTCGCGGGACTCGTTCAGGTGCCCTGTATCGAGCGCAATGCCGTTGGCGCGATCAAAGCGCTCGAAGCCTCGCGTCTCGCCTTGGTTGGGGATGGGACCCACCGCGTTTCGCTCGATCAAGTGATCGAGACGATGCGCAAGACGGGCATCGACATGAACGAGCGATACAAGGAGACCTCGCTCGGCGGGCTCGCTGTCAACGTGGTGGAGTGCTGAGCGGGAGCACCCGCAAGAATTCAGGTGGCACATGGTCCGTCAGCCAAACACAGTTCGCGCTTCGAAAGAAGCTGTGCCCCCGCATCCTTCCGCTCTGAACTTCGAGCACAACCGTCTCCCCGCTCCTGCGGCCGGCGACGTTGAGCGCTGTGGCGACGTCGGGGCTGAGATGCACGTGGTGGCGCTTCCCCTTGATCAGCCCTTCCTCGAGGATGGCTCCAAGGAAGCGGGCGACGGTGCCGTGGTAGAGGACCGGCGGCGGCTCGACCGCGGCCAAGGCAAGATTGACGGGCACGCTATGGCCCTGGTTCGCCCGGATCTTGTCGCCTGCTTCATTGAAGGCGTAGCGGCTCTTGTCGTTGGTCCGCACAACCTCTTCCAGCCGTGCCCGATCAAAGTCGCCGAAGCGCTTGGCGACGGCGGCGAGAACATGCTCGACGTCCGCCCACCCCTGCGCGTCGAGACTTATGCCCCCGGCTCCCGGATTGTGGCGCAGGATCAGCGCCAGGAATTTGCTTATGCGCTTCGGCGACTCGCCTTGACCCCGGCCCCGCATCGTCTAGCCTTTGCTCACCATCGGAGGGATCCCCCATGCGCCTTGGTTTCTTGCTGCTCGCCGTTGCTCTTGCCGTGCCTGCCTTTGCCGAAGTCGAGAAGCCGGCGGCGCTCGTGGCCGATGGGATACCGCCCGTGCCGGACGAGCTTGCGGAAAAGACCCGACCCTACATGGAGTTCCGCGCCGCGGCTCTGCAAGCATGGAATCCGCGCACCCGCGGGATCGCGATCAGCACCAGGTTCGGCAACGTGCCGCAAATCCATGAAGTGGCAAGGCCGATGGCCGCGCGCCGCCAGGTCACTTTCGAGGCGGACGCAATATCCGCAGCGAGCTACGCGCGCGGCAAAGGCGACGTGCTCGTCCTCCAGAAGGACGTGGGCGGCAACGAATTCTGGCAGCTTTACACGCTTTCCGGCGAACGACTGAACTTGCTCACCGACGGCAAGAGCCGAAACGCGCTGAACGCCTGGAGCCACGACGGCCGCTGGCTGGCATACACCTCGACGCGCAGGAACGGCGCCGACAACGACATCTACGTTGTCGATCCACGCGATCCGAAAACCAATCGAATGGTCGCACAAGTGAAAGGCGGCGGCTGGTCGGTGGCCGATTTCGCGCCCGATGGCCGCAGCGCCGTGGCCGCCAACTACATTTCCGTCAACAAGACCGATCTGTACCGCCTCGACCTCGCCTCGGGACGCCTGACGCCGATCGGCGACCATTCGGATCAGATCTCCTATGGTGGGGCGGCATTTGCGCCTGACGGGACGCTGTGGGTTACGACCGACCAAGGCTCGGATTTCCAGCGACTGGGAACGCTCGACATGGCAACGGGCCGATTCACCTCCGTCGCGCCGGATCGACG
>JALYNE010000407.1 GCA_030773375.1 Pseudomonadota bacterium | reverse complement strand
AGGGGTGAGGGTGGTGATCAGCATTCCCCAGCAGAAAGCCTATGTCTTCGACGACGGAGAACTGCTCGCGACCTCGCCCGTATCAACCGGCAAGCCGGGGCATGAGACGCCGGTGGGCACGTTTCCGATCATGCAGAAGAAGGTCCACCACCGCTCGAACCGCTATGCGAACGCGCCCATGCCGTACATGCAAAGGCTCACCTCCTACGGGATCGCGCTCCACGCGGGGAAGCTGCCGGGTTATCCCGCTTCGCACGGTTGCATCCGGCTGCCCTGGAGCTTCGCCAAGAAGCTTTATGGCATCACCGACTTCGGGACGAAGGTGACGGTGACGGATCGACGCCCCAAGTCGCCGGACGAGGCGCTTACGCTCGTTTGAGCCAGCTCCGCCAGACAGCTCCTGTTCTCGGCAGTTGCTGCTGATCCCGATCACGGGCACGCGAGATAGCGGATGGCGTGCGACGGCCCTATTTCAGCTTCACGAAGGCCACTGCGTTGTTGGGGTTCATTGGAATGACGAGCTGATTTGCCGCTCGGTCCAGGCACATCGAGGCTGCGCTCGGGATCCCGGTCGCGATCAGCTCGGCAGGCCTGCCTGGGCGGATGCGCGAGACACCGCCCATCCGGACGCTGCTCACATATTTTGTGCCATCGCCCATGATCACGAGCCCGTCGCTCCCCGACTGGGCCGCCTGCTCGGTCGTGAGGAGCTTGCCTTGGGGTGAAAAGGTCAGAATGCTCGAATTGCCCATATTCGCCACCACGACATTGCCTTCATTGTCCATCGCAACGCCGTTCGGCAGCGACAAAGGGCTGCCATCGATCAGGACGGAAGCCCTGCCGTCTGGCGTCACCTTGTAGATGCGCATCGGGGTCTGGCCATCGGCGCTGCCGGTTTGAGACGCATAGATCGTTCCGTCGCGCGCCACCGCGATATCGTTGAACCAGGCCGAGACCGGCACCTTGATCTCGCCGGCAGGCGCACCGCTTTTCATGTCGAACATTCGAACCACCGACACTCGTGGCGCTCCGTCCGCAGTGCCGCCGTCGCTGTCGGCCAGATAGAGCTTGCCCGCATGAACATCGCTGCCGAACGGCTGGTTGAGCACGAGCCCGTTCCGATTAACTCCGATCCAGCGGGCGGTGTGCACCGACCCGTCGGGGTTGAGGAGCGACACGAACCCGTCGTTCGGGACCTCGTTCTGATTGGCGCCGCGGTTGACGACCATGATCAGCTTTCGGCTGGGATGGTAAGAGCAGCTTTCCGCGCTGACCACTCCGCCATAGACTTTCACATTGGCGGACATTGGCGTGTATTTCCCCTCCTGGGTGACACCGAGGGGTGTTCCGGCCTCGAACGGCTGTGGCGCCTGAGCCGTGGCTGCTCCGGAGGACTGCTGGCCAGCGGCTGCCGTTCCGCTCAGCAAAACTGCTATCATGGCCGCGGAGAGAAGCTTGTTCATCCGGTGGTCTCCTGTGAAGCGTCGGGGCCGATGGAGTGCTGGGGCCCAGGATATGCTGTCCCTATGCATGCACAGATGAGCCTGCCGGTCAAAACCGATCTCGCATTCGCAACACCGCCGCCGCACATTGTGCGCGTTCAGCCTGATCGCGTGCTCCAACGGACCGACAGACGCCTTGGGCGGCGAAAGGCTGGATCGGAAGAACCACGCCGGACTTTTCCTGCCGGTCCCGCAGCTATTTTGCACCTGCGGGAGCATCGCAAGCGCCCCCCATCCAGGTTGCAGACGGAGCATTTGGATGTGCATCGATGATGGCCCCAGCCGAGGCTCGGCTGGGGCCATTCATGCCGGCGGCCGCGAGATTAGCTCGCTGGGCCGCGCTGGATCACGTCCGTGACGGCATTGCCATTGCCCGTCTGGCTGACGGAGAGGTACTGCCCCGCCTGATCCTGACTGACGCTGTAGCTGTTCCCGTTGCCGGTCTGGCGGACCACCGCCGTGGCGTTGGTCGCAAGCTCCAGCTGAGCGATCGAAGCCACGTTGTTCTGACCCGACTGCTCGATCCGAGCCACCTGGCCCTTGCCGCGCTGTTCGGCAGTCGCCGCGTTGCCGCTGTTGGACTGGAGAATGGTGATCTCAGCCGAACGGGCACCACCGGCAAAGTGGAACTCGTCTCCAGCCTGGCCACTCGCCGCGTCTCCCGAAGCAGACGCTCCTACGTTCGCGCTTTGGCGGGCGGTGGCACTGTTGCCGCTTCCCTGCTGCGCAACCCTGACGGAGTTGCTGAACCCGGCCGCGCCAGTGCCAAGCTGCTCTACGACCGCGGTGAGCCCGGTGCCGTCCTGGCGCAGTTGAGCGTTGTTGCGGCCACCGCCTTGAGTGACGTTTGCAGTCAGGTTGCGGGCGGCGGCGCCGACTTCGGCTGCCGTATTCCTGAAGAACGTTGCGGCAAAGTCAGCCGTCGCGGTGCCGCCCGTGCCCTGCTGGACCGTGCCGGCATTGTCGGAGCTGCCAAGCTTCTGCCAAACGGTTGCCTTGGCGTTCATCGCATTCTGACCAATGGTGGCTGCGTTGCCGTTGCCCGACTGCGAAACGAGCGCGGTATTGAACTGCCGATTGACCGCGTCCAGCGCATTCTGGTTGCTGGCCAGATCGCCGGCGTCCACCTGAGTGATGCTGACCGAGCTCAACTGCCCAAGGCCCTGCGTGACCCTGGCGACGTTGTCACCGGCTTGGCTGACGCTGGTTGAGCTACGGACGCCCTTCTGGGAGACGTCCGCGGCGGCACGAGCGCGACTGCCGTCGGAATAGGTCACCGTGGTTCCGCCATTCTGCTGAGCCATCGAAAGCGTGTCTTCAACGCCCCGCTGCCAACCCACGGCTCGGTGCGCATCACCCGTCTGGCGGATGTCGCTGAGGTTTGCTCTTCCTTCGGTGGCGCTGGTCGATCCAGCAGCAACAATGGCAGCGAGTCCCGTTCCCGACTGCGCGACACTGGACTGGTTGCCGTCACGCCTTCCGGTTTCGGCGTTCTGCTGTGCGCCGCCGCCCTGCATCGTCACGCGGGCGCTGTTGTCGAGGCCGTTCTGCGCGATGCTGCTGATGTTGCCCTGACCGCGCATCGACACGCTTGCGCGATTGTTGGAAAGAGTCGTCGATGTCGGGTCAGCAGTGTTGGCTGCACCCTGGTGCTGCTGAGTGATGCTGCTTTCGTTGCGCGCAAGCGAAGACGAGCCGCCCTCGAACTGAAACACCTCGGCAAGGTTGCCGCGGCTCTCCTGAGCGACCGAGCTGGTGTTGCCGTTGCTG
>JALYNE010000406.1 GCA_030773375.1 Pseudomonadota bacterium | reverse complement strand
TGATCGTCCTTGAGCGAGATGGCGAGGAGCGGCGTCTTTATCTGCCCGAGGTCGAGCGGCACGCCGTCCAATGACATGCCGCCCGGCTCCTTGAGAAGGTTGTCGCGCAGCATCTGCTGCGCGTAGGTGAGGAGGAACGCTCGTGGCAAATGCGATCCGTCCGCGAACCAGTAGAGAATGTCGGAGGGCGGCGCCTCCCGATCGAGAAGGTAGTGGTTGATGACGGAGGACCAGATGAGGTCGTTCGCGCGGACGGCCGAGAAAAGCGCCTGGAGATCCTGGGCGGCCATGAAACCCTTGTGAAGGAGGTGCCGCTCCATGGCGCGAAGCTGCTCGGGTTCAGTGAACGTCGCCCAGGTGCCGAGCGTCGAGAAATCGAACAGAGACCCGATGGTGGTTGCCGATGCGACGCGGTCGCCTTGGCCCTTGGACGCGAGATATGCCAGTGCCATGGCGAGCAACGTGCCGCCCATGCAGAAACCGAAGGCATCGACGGTTCGCTCGCCGGTGGCGGCTTCGATGGCGTCGAGCGCGGCGACGGGACCGAGCCGAATATAATCGCCCATGTCCATGTCGCTGAGTTCGGGGCCGGGATTGATCCACGACACGACCAAAACGGTGTGGCCTTGCTCGACCATCCAGCGGATCAGACTCGACTTCGGCTGGAGGTCGAGAAGGTAGTATTTGTTCACCAGCGGCGGGATGTAGAGCAGTGGACGCTTGTACACCTCCTGCGTGGTGGGGGCGTACTGGATGAGCTGCATGAGCTCGTTCTGGTAAACGATGCTTCCCGGCGTCGCGGCGATGTTGACGCCAAGCTCGAAGTTCTCGTTTGAACGCCGCTGGACGAGGCCGGCATCAGACGCGGCGTCCGCCAGGAGGTTGGCGAAACCGGAAAGGAGGCTCACCGAACCGGTCTCGATCGCCCGCCTGATCGCCTCCGGGTTGGTCAACGGGAAGTTGGCCGGCGACAGGGCCTGGATATATTGATTGGTGAAGAACTCGACCCGCACTCGGGTCGCTTCGTCGAGCCCCTCAGCATTTTCGATCATGGTGAGCGCGCGGCGCGCGGCGAGCAGATAGGCCTGCTTGATCGTATCGAAGACCGGCTCTTGGCTCCATGCCGGGTCATTGAAGCGCCGGTCCCCGCGCTCCGGCCTGGCGACAGGCTCTGGATTTCCGCCAGCCATTCGTTCCGCGGCGTTGCTCCAGAGCTTCATCCAGTCGGCTGCGGCGTCCTGCTGCGCCTTCAGGAGTTCGGCGGGGTTGGCAAGAAGGTGGGCGGCAAAGCCGCCGAATGCCCGCGCCGGTGCGGCAGGGTCGTAGGGGAGGGGCGACTGCCCCTTGAGCGGCCGCGTCGCCGATGCCGCCATGACGTCTACTGCGCCCGTGACCACCCGCGCCCATGCCTCGGCGAGCTCCGTCGGCCTTGGTACCTTTGCAGGAACAGTCCAGACGCGGCTGCCGTCAGTCATCGCGAGGTCCTTCGAGTTCAGAGCGCCATCAGCTCGTCGAGCGCTCCGCAATCGCGGGGCGACACGAATAAAAAGAGCAGAGCCTGCTCCGGGTTCCGCCTGGCCCAGCCGGCTTCCGGATCCGCAGGGTCGTTGGCGGGGAAGGGCGGCTTCACCACCGGGGAAGCGAAATCCGCGAAAGTGTCGACGTCCGCGACAAGCGCGGCCGCTGTGGCCTCGAAGCTCATGTTCGTTCCTCTTGAAGGGGTTGAGCCTCTCTCTCATAGTAGCCGCGCTGAATCCATTGTGATTGTTCCGAAACCGCCGTGCGAAAGTTCACATACCCTGGCCGATTTCGACTGGAATGACCTGAGGAGCTTCCTTGCAATCGCGCGAAGCGGTCGCCTGACCGCCGCCGCCGCGCGGCTCCAGGTGGATCACACCACCCTTTCGAGGCGCCTCGCCGCGCTTGAGCATGCGCTGAAAGCGAAGCTCTTCGAACGCAGCCCTTCCGGCTACACCTTGACAGAGCAGGGGCTGAAGCTCCTGCCAACGGCCGAGGAGATCGAGCGTCTCGCCTTATCTGCGCAGGAGCGGGTCGGCGGCACGGCCGCATCGGTCGCGGGCACGGTCCGCATCGGCTCGCCTGAAGGCTTCGGCAGCTACTTTCTCGCACCCCGCATTGCACGCTTGAGAGACCGTTTTCCGCAACTGGCTGTGCAACTGGTCGCGGCCTCGGCCGTGTTCAGCCTGGCCAAACGGGACGCTGACATCGTCATCTCGGTGAGCAGGCCTCCCGCCGGCCGGCTTCTGGTTTCCAAGCTCATCGATTATGATCTGGGGCTCTATGCCGCGCGCTCCTACCTCGATGCGCATCCGCGATTGTCGGGCACCGACGCGCTCTCCAGCCATCGCTTCGTCAGCTATATCGGCGATCTCCTGACCTTTCCTGAGCTGGACTTCCTCCAGCACGTCGCTCCCGGGGGCGCGACCTCGCTCGAGAGCAGCAATCTGGTCGCGCAGCTACGGGCGACGCTCGCCGGGGCGGGGCTTTGCGTGCTCCCTGCCTTTCTTGCCCGAGAAGAGAGCGGCCTCTCGAGGGTGCTGGCGCAAGAGGTGAGCCTCACCCGCTCCTTCTGGCTGAGCGTTCACCAGGACCTGAGCGAGCTCGCCCGCATCAAGGTCGTCGTCCGCTTCATCAAGGAAGAAGTCGAAGCAGCAAAAGCCGCCTTCAAGCTCAGCTAGAGCAACTTGCGTGAAATCGGGATCAGTGCTCTTTTCCGTTCGGGCTGAGCTTGTGAGGGATCCCATGAAAGTAGTACTTTCATGGGCACCCGTTGAAGCCCCTTTTTTGCCCTTGAAGGGAAAGAAGGACAGCCCTTCGACAGGCTCAGGGCGAACGGGTCAGATTTAGCGCAGTCTGCTCTAATATCCGGCTTCCAAAGCTCGTTGCTTCAACTCGGCTCGTTGCTGCAAGCTCGGTCCTGACCCGTGAACAAGGTCCATGCGGGCTGTCTTCGAGGTCCACTGCGTCCCTCGGTGTGGCCGCGCGCCTGGATCCTGAAACAAGTTCAACATGACCGCTTAGCTAAATTCGGAAATCAGTACACGAGAGCTGCCCTGCGATTGGCGAGCCTCGGGCCGGAAACTACAGCCTCCCAAACAACAAGTGCCCGGAACCTTGCGGCCCGGGCACCCGTGTTGGCGATCGCTCGCCAGCCCCCTTTTAGATGCTCCAGCCCGCGCGCTTACCTTCACCTCGCGAAAAGGAAGCGGGGCCGAAGCCTCCCCGAACCATGGCCGTTTGCCCTTGGTCTGGTGAATA
>JALYNE010000405.1 GCA_030773375.1 Pseudomonadota bacterium | reverse complement strand
CGGAACATCATTGAAGATGATGTTGGCCGTGGACGTGCGAAGGAGCATATCCGCGAGAGACTGGGCATAGTGAGCCGTCACATCGCCATGGACGGGGGTGCAGATGGCGATCTTCACGGCGGTCTCCGACAAGGACAAGCGGCGCTGTGTCGGCCGCTTTTCCGCAGGCCCTATAGGAAGGGGTGGAGCATGAGAATAGGGGTTCCGCCGTTGGCGAGGGAGGGGCTGATCCGCTGGACTGGTGGCCTTCTTGCGGTCGCTGACAGAGGCCATTTCCAAGCGGCACAATGATCGCCGGCTGGTTGACGGCCAATGCCGGATTGAAGCTTGGACGGCAGCGGATCCTGCACCTGGTAAAGGAATTGGTTACCCGCATCGGTTAGCTTGCTCCGAACATACCGGCAAGCAATGCTGCCGGCGCTTCTTGCTTGCTGAACCGGGGCAGCGGGTGAGCGACATCGATGGGGAGGGCACGAGTGGACGTCACGAGATCAGGCGGGGCTGGGGCGATAGCGGAGTGGCGAAGTATCTTCGAACCCGCCGCCCAAAACGGCAGCTTCCAGGAGCAGCTTCAGGCGGTGCAGGGCGGCGATGCCCCCAGTCCCGCAAGGCTCCCTCACACGGGCAACCCGCTTGCCTCCTACCCGGCGGGCTGGGAAGCCGGCCCCGCCGCAGGCAGCGGCTCCAGGAGCAGTGCGCCCGGCCGCTATGCCGGGGCGAACATCACCTACAACGGAGAAAGCGTCACGTTCGAGCAGCTCCCGGCCAAGGTTCAGCAGCAGCTGCTTGAGCAGGAGGAGAGCTGGGCGGAAGCGGAGGCATATCGGGCCCGCGTCGCGGCCGATCCGAATATCGGCCCTGCCGCGAAAAACCAGCCTTATGACGCTTCACTCCACGAAGAGGCGATGATCGGCCTCGCAATGATGGATCCGGCAGCCGCGAAGATGACGCCCGAGCAATATTATAATTATATCGGCTCGGATCGGGCGAAGTACGACACCATCTTGCGCGCCGCCGACAGCCCGATCACGGAGCCCGAAAACCGCATCTTCAGCCCTGATTTGGAGCAGGAGAGCAAGATCCAGATGGTCCGGGATTTCCGGTCAGCGGGCAAGGCGCTTCCCGATCTTTACGCCGAGTTCGAACAAGCGTGGCAGGCGGACATGGCGCGCCAGAAGGCGCTGGACGAGGAGCGTCGGAAGCTTCTGCAAGGCTGAAAAAGATCGAGGCGCACCGCTGGCGGGGTGGTGGAAGCACTCTGTGCCCGGATTCGGCCGTCATCAACCGGACAAACAGGCCTGCCCAGAGGCGCCGTTCAAGAGCTTGGCAGGAAGTTGCCCGTAGCCAGAGCAGCCGTGAGAAGCTAAGCCGAGATCGGCTTCGAGCGGGGCTGGCGGAGCGCGCGAGCCGAAAGGACCTCAAAGAAAGATGACTGCAATAAGAAGCATATTGATCGCGCTGCCGACGGTTGGGCATTTCATGAAGAGCGATACGGCGATTGCAGTCGCGAAAACCGTGAAGCTCCTTCAACAAAGGGGCATCAACGCGGATCTTCACAACATTGATTCCGCCGAAATCGTGACTGCGCGGGACATGTTCGCCAATATGGTCCTGCACTCGTCGCGCTGGGATGCGATGCTGTTCGTTGATGCCGACATGGGCTTCCCGGAGCAGCTCATCCTGAGGATGGTGGACGTTGGGGCCGACGTCACCGCTGCGGCCTGCCCCCGGCGGACCCTGGACCTCCAGCGCTTCGTCGCCGCAGCCCAGAAAGATGGAAATCTCGAAAGGGCAAGGTCCGCAGCGTCCGATTTCACCGTCGGCTTCAGCTGGGAGCCGAATGCGCAACCATCGATTGAAGCGAAAGACGGCTTTTGCTCAGTAGCCAGCGTCGGAATGGCGATCGCGCTCATCTCGAAGGCCACGCTGCACGCCATGGTCGATGCAAAGGTCGTCGAGCCGCGGCTCGATCTCAACGCAAGCGGCGGCGGAACCTGCTATTCCTTCTTCGGCATAGTGGACAATGAGGGCCACCGCCTGGGCGAGGATTATTCCTTCTGCTACCGCTGGACCAAGCTGATGGGCAGAAAGATCCTCGTCTGCATTGACGAGGAAATCTCCCATGTCGGCGACTTCCGCTACAGCGGCCGCTTCTCCGATCTTCTTTGATCGGCTCCCCTTGCACAATATCTGCTGCTGAACTGCGAGCCAAGCCCGCGGCCGGCTGAAGAGCCCGGATCAGCTGCCCGGGCCGCGGCGAAGGATGTCCGTGACGCTGTGTTGCTGCCGGACTGGAGAATTGTGATCTCGGCGATCAGCGGGATGAATCTGAGCTCGTTACCTTTAAAAAGTCGAGATAATTTCCCTCGAAGGTGTGCCGGCCCACATGTTCACTATCGGCCGCGACCTCGGCCCAGATTTCGCCGCCGGTCTGACGCCAGCGTTGACAAAAGGAGATATCTTCCGAGAGGGGGAGCCCGTCATCGCGACTGAGTGGATTGAAGAATCCCCAATTGCTGTCAAGGTCAGGATGTAAGTCCGATCCAAAGCCCAGCCCTTCAAGCTCCGGGAAATGAACCATCAACTGCTGAAAGGCTTCGCGCCTGACAAGCAGGATTCCGGCTCCAACATGGTGTGCCCGTGCAAAACCGTTGATCACCGAAACTCGACGGTTTTGATCCTCTTCCAGCCACCCGACATACTCCGATGCTTGATATAAGATCTGGTTCAGGTCGGTTGCGGCCTCGAGTTTGACGTTCGACCAGTTGTAACGACGCTTCGGATAGATGCAGCCCACGACTGGCTGGTTCAAGCCAATCATGCGCTCAAGGGCAGCTGCGCCGATTGCTTGATCGGAGTCGAGCATCAGAAGTAGATCGGCCCCGCTTTCGAGGAACTGCGCTACCAGGATATTGCGGACCGAGCTTATGGTCGCTCCGCTTTGGTAGGCGAGCCCGAACGATCCGCCGCGTTGTGCCACAAACGCCTGGGCGGCAAGGAGGGTTCGCGCGCCTTCCATCACGATCGTACCGCTGTGCGAAGGAACGGCAGCAAAGAAATGCACGGCTAGCCTCCAAGGTCGGTTGAGCAGCCGATAGCATCCCAGGAATGCATGACAATAGACCGCCAATGGGCCGGCGCGTCATCAAGGGGCATTTCAGATGCTAGAGCGCTTTCCGATCAGTCTGCATCGTAGCCGCAGTTGGCGTTCGGTTCCGTGAGAGCGATAAGACCCCGGAAACGCCTCAGAACGGCGTTGAAGCTCTTGACGAGCCGAAGCAGCGGGTGACCCGATGCCCA
>JALYNE010000404.1 GCA_030773375.1 Pseudomonadota bacterium | reverse complement strand
CGATAGCTGGCTCCGGCGTCGCGCATCCGGTTCCGGAGGGCGGTGGACTGCGCCACCGTCATCCCGAGATTGCGGGTGACCACCACCACGCTCGTCTCGGTGAACGTCTGCTTGAGCTCGGCGACCAACTCGGACTTTTGAGCTCGATCCATGCCTTACACTTCCCTTTCAAGCCTTCCGGCGAACAAGCCGCCGGTTGGCCTTTCAAGCGTTCCGGCGGGCAAGCCGCCGGTCGGCCTTTTAGCTCCCCGGCGGGCGAGCCGCCGGTTTGCCGACTTCACCCGGCGGACCGTCCGTCGGATGCACGAAACGGCGAACGGCAAGCGCCGTACGCCTTATGTCCGAGGGGAGTGGTTGACGGCCTGATCTCATCAGGCAGACCCGGCCGCGTCCATAGGGTGCTGCAGCCGGTAAAACTCTTCCCCGTCTAGGCGGGAGATTAAGGACCGGCGAACCGGCCCACCCGCTGTCTCGGACGGAGCTTGCAGGATGTTTGCCCTGGCAAGCGAAGCCGCGCCTATAAAGCATTTTGCGGTGTGATCAAGCCTCCGTCCGCCGCTCGACAAGCGCTGCCCGTGGGCTGGCCGCGCAAGCCTTTTGACGGGCCGCAGATGCTTCGCCGCCAGCGTTGCAAACCGGTTACACGGATGAACATTCGGTGAATCGGCTTGGCTAAGCCCTTGTCCGAATTCGGACATTGCACCAAGCCTACCGTCCGGCAGCACTGGGTACCTTCCAGCGCGCGCCTTGAAGGGATGATGGGATGAAAAGGTTTGGCTTGCTCGGCACGAGTGCATTGCGCTCGGCCGCATTTGTTTGTGTTTCCATAGGCCTGGCGGCACCCTCGCTTGCGCAAACGGCCCTGCCGGCTCCTCCGGCGCAGCCGGGACAATCCGGTGATGAAGAGGGCGTGACAGAAGCCGAACGGCCGGAAAATCTCGGCCAGAACGAGGTCGAGCTGGAATCGGGTCAGGACGTTCCAGACGATGCCGACCAGGGGACCATCGTGGTTACCGGCTCGCGCATCCGCAGCCGAACCTTACCTCCACAGTGCCAATCACGTCGGTAGGCGTGCAGGAACTCACCGATCAAGGCAGCGTGTCGCTTGGCGATGCGCTGAACGATCTGCCCTCGCTGCGCTCGACCTTCAGCCAGTCGAATTCGACCCGGTTCATCGGGACCGCCGGTCTCAGCCTGCTTGACCTGCGCGGCCTCGGCACGGCGCGGACCCTGGTCCTGGTCAACGGGCGCCGACACGTGCCCGCGCAGCCGGGTACCAGCAACGTCGACGTCAACACCATCCCCACCGACCTTATCGAACGCGTCGACGTGGTGACGGGCGGCAATTCGGCGATCTACGGTTCCGATGCGGTTGCCGGGGTCGTGAACTTCGTGCTCAAGCGCAATTTCGAGGGCATCCGCGTCCGCGGTCAGGGCGGCATTTCGGATCGGGGCGACCGCGGTTCCTACTTCACCAGCCTCACTGCCGGACGCAATTTCGCGGATGGGCGGGGCAACTTTGCAGTCGCTCTCGAATATGCTCGCCAGGAAGAGGTTCTCTTCCGGCAGCGCGATCCAGAGCTCGGCACGTTCAGGGGCACCGACGCCTTCTTCACCACCGAGCTCACCCTCGGCGAGCCTCCGCAGGGCAACGGCATCCCGGACACCACCTTCCTCAGAAACATCAAAAGCAACACGAACGCGCAGGGCGGCCTGTTTCAAGCGACCTGCCCGACGGCTCCGGCGCGGGGCGAAACGCAGGCTCGGTTCCAGGCTCGCCGAGCGGCCGCCTGCACCGGCACCTTCCTTCCTGGTCCGCTCGGCGGCGGGGAGATCGGCCGCACCTTCGTGTTCGACACGGACGGCAATCTCTTCCCCAACGATTGCACCTTCGATTTCCGCCCGGTGACCGGTTCGCCGAGCTGCATCGGTGGCCGGGGCATCACCGGCATCGAAACCAGCCAGC
Organism: Pseudomonadota bacterium; assembly: GCA_030773375.1. Lineage (GTDB taxonomy): Bacteria > Pseudomonadota > Alphaproteobacteria > Sphingomonadales > Sphingomonadaceae > Allosphingosinicella. Next base: position 1,342 of record JALYNE010000404.1, on the reverse strand, counting down.
TGTTCCCGGAGCTGGACCGCTATGCGGCAAATCTCCTGGCCAGCTTCGAGATCTCACCGGCACTCCGGCCTTTCATCGAGGCCAAATATGTCCGCGTCGATTCGATTCAGAGGAGCCAGCCGACCTTTACGGGGGGCACGCTCTCAGCGACGTTCAGCATCAACAACCCCTTCCTGACAGATCAGGCCCGGTCATTCCTCCTGACGGCGCTCGCTCCCGGCGCCACGACCTTCCTGGCCCGGCGCTTCAGTACCGACATCGGCGCCCGCGGCGAGGACCACAGGCGCGAAACGTACCGCATCGTGGGCGGCATCGATGGCACATTCAACGAAGACTGGCGCTACGAGCTCGCCCTCAATTACGGCCGTCTCTACACCTATTATCAGACCGCCGGTAACGTCCATCTCCAGCGGTTCACGAATGCGGCGAACGCGCTTCGGAACGCGCAAGGGCAGATCGTGTGCGCGATCAATGCCGATGCCAACCCCGCAAATGACGATCCAAACTGCGTGCCCCTCAATCTGTTCGGCAGCAACAGGTCGTCGCAGGCGGCCATCGATTATGTGACGGTGACCTCGTTCCGGAACGAGGACGCGGAGCAAATCAATGCGGTCGGCTTCGTTTCCGGGGACTCCTCGCAGCTGTTCGAGCTTCCCGGTGGTCCCGTCGCCTTTGCGCTGGGCGGCGAATATCGCCGGGAGACCGCCTCGTCGGAATATGATCCGCTCGTCAGCAACCCGGTGCGACAGACGTTTCTCAACGCGATCGCGCCGTTCAATCCGCCCGCGCTCGAGATCAAGGAGGCATTCGCCGAGCTCAGTATTCCTCTCCTCCGCGACCTTCCCTTTTTCCGCGAGCTTACGCTCCAGGCGGCGGGCCGTGTCTCCGATTACAATGTGGGCCAGACCGGAACGGTCTTCGCTTACAACGCAGGCGGCACATGGACGCCGGTGCGCGATATCCGCTTCCGCGCCGGCTATGCGCAATCCGTTCGCGCTCCGACGCTCGGCAATCTCTTCTCTTCGGAGACGCAGACGTTCCTGATCCCCACCGACCCCTGCGACCAAAGGTTCATCAACCAGAACCCGAACCGAGCAAGGAACTGTGCTGCTGCCGGAGTGCCGACGACCGAGATCAATCCGGCCACCGGCCTCCCTGTGCCTTTCACGAACCAAGTGGTATCGAGCATTGCGGGCGCGAACCGTGGCAACCCGAACCTGCGGGAGGAGACCGGCAAGAGCTTGACCGTCGGCTTTGTGGCCCAGCCACGCGTCCTTCCCGGCTTTTCCCTCTCGGTCGATTATTACGACATCGAGGTAGAAAATGTAATCTTCAGCCTCGC
>JALYNE010000403.1 GCA_030773375.1 Pseudomonadota bacterium | reverse complement strand
GATCGCGCCCATTCACTTGCTCAAAGCCTTGCTCGAGGACGAGCAGGGCATGGCGGCGGGGCTGATCGCCCGCGCAGGCGGCAGCGCCGAAGCCGCGCGTCGGGAAACCGACGAAGCGCTGGGCCGCATCGCCACCGTCACCGGCAGCGGCGCCACGTCCGCCCCGGGGCTCGATGGCGAGACGATGCGGGTGCTCGACCAGGCTGAGCAGATCGCGCAGAAGGCGGGCGACAGCTATGTCACCGTCGAGCGGCTGCTGCTTGCGCTGACCATGGCCAAGGGCGATGCCGGCAAGGCGCTGGCGGACGCGGGCGTCAAACCGGAGGCGCTCAATGCCGCGATCAACGAGCTGCGTGGCGGCCGCACCGCCGACACTGCGTCCGCGGAAGACCGCTACGATGCGCTGAAGAAGTTCGCGCGCGACCTCACCCAGGCGGCGCGTGACGGCAAGCTCGACCCGGTGATCGGCCGCGACGAGGAGATCCGCCGCACGGTCCAGATCCTCGCCCGCCGCACCAAGAACAATCCGGTGCTGATCGGCGATCCGGGCGTCGGCAAGACCGCGATCGTCGAGGGGCTGGCGCTGCGCATCGCCAACGGCGACGTCCCGGACAGCCTCAAGGACCGCAAGCTGATGGCGCTCGACATGGGCTCGCTCATCGCCGGCGCCAAATATCGCGGCGAGTTCGAGGAGCGTCTGAAAGGCGTGCTCGACGAGGTCAAAGGGGCCGAGGGCGAGATCATTCTGTTCATCGACGAGATGCACACCTTGATCGGCGCGGGGAAGAGCGAGGGCGCGATGGACGCCTCCAATCTCCTCAAGCCGGCCCTCGCCCGCGGCGAGCTCCACTGCATCGGGGCGACCACGCTCGACGAGTATCGCAAGCATGTCGAGAAGGACCCGGCGCTGCAGCGGCGGTTCCAGCCCGTCTTCGTCGGTGAGCCGACCGTTGAGGATACGATCTCGATCCTTCGCGGCCTCAAGGAGAAGTATGAGCTTCACCATGGCGTTCGCATCACCGACGGCGCGATCGTCTCGGCGGCGACCCTGTCCAACCGCTACATCACCGATCGCTTCCTGCCGGACAAGGCGATCGACCTCATGGACGAGGCCGCCTCGCGCCTCCGGATGGAAGTGGAGTCGAAGCCCGAAGAAATCGAAAACCTCGATCGGCGCATCATCCAGCTCAAGATCGAGCGTGAGGCGCTGAAGAAAGAAACCGACCGTGCCTCCCGCGACCGCCTCGAGGCGCTTGAAGCGGAGCTCGCCAATCTCGAGCAGCAGTCGGCGGAGCTCACGCATCGCTGGCAAGGCGAGAAGGAGAAGATCCACGCCGAAGGCAAGCTCAAGGAGCAGCTCGACCAGGCACGGCTGGAGCTCGACCAGGCGCAACGCTCGGGCGACCTCGCCCGTGCGGGCCAGATCGCTTACGGGACGATCCCGCAGCTCGAGCGGCAGCTCGCCGATGCGGAAGCAGCCGCTGCGAACGCGATGATCCGCGAGGAAGTCACGAGCGAGGATATCGCCTCGGTGGTATCGCGCTGGACGGGCATTCCGGTCGACAAGATGCTCGAGGGCGAGCGCGAGAAGCTGCTCCAGATGGAGCAGGAGCTTGGGCGGCGCGTCATCGGCCAGACGCAGGCCGTTGCCGCAGTATCACGTGCGATCCGCCGCGCGCGGGCAGGCCTTCAGGACCCGAACCGGCCGATGGGCTCCTTCCTCTTCCTCGGGCCCACGGGCGTCGGAAAGACCGAGCTCACCAAGACGCTCGCCGAATTCCTGTTCGACGATCCCCATGCGATGGTTCGGATCGACATGTCGGAGTTCATGGAGAAGCACAGCGTTGCGCGTCTCATCGGCGCGCCTCCAGGCTATGTCGGCTATGAGGAAGGCGGCGTGTTGACCGAAGCGGTGCGGCGCCGGCCTTACCAAGTCGTGCTGTTCGACGAGGTCGAAAAGGCGCACAATGACGTGTTCAACGTGCTGCTCCAGGTGCTCGACGACGGCCGTCTTACCGATGGGCAGGGCCGCACCGTCGACTTCACGAACACGATCATCATACTGACCTCGAACCTCGGCAGCCAGTATCTGTCGAGTCTGACCGACGACGAGAGCGTGGAAAAAGTGGAGCCGCAGGTGATGGAGATCGTCCGCGGCCATTTCCGGCCGGAATTCCTGAACCGGCTGGACGAGATCATCCTGTTCCACCGCTTGGGGCAGGAGCATATGGGGCCGATCGTCGACATCCAGGTCGGCCGCGTCCAGAAGCTGCTTGCGGACCGCAAGATCCGGCTCGAGCTCAGCGAGGCAGCGCGCAACTGGCTGGGCCGCGTCGGCTACGATCCGGTTTACGGCGCACGGCCGCTGAAGCGGACGGTGCAGAAATATCTGCAGGATCCGCTCGCCGAGGCGCTGCTTCGCGGGGAAATCCCGGACGGATCATTCGTCCGGGTCGACGAAGGCGAAGGCGGCCTGGTGCTGCGAACCGGCGAAGAAGCCGTTGAGCCGATCTCTAGACAGCGGGCCGCCTAAGCGCCATCGTAAGGGCATGCGGGCGCCCGACGTAAACAGCCTCTTCGCGCGTGCCGAGCAGGCCTTCGTCGCGGGCAGGCTCGAGGCCGCAAAAGCGGACTTGGCGCAGGTGCAGCGGTTGGCGGGGGACCACCCGGCGGTGCTGCACCTCCTGGCCTTGGTGGAAAAGAAACGAGGCGCATTGGCCGAATCTCGCACGGCTTTCGAGAAGGCGCTGCGGCTCGCGCCCAACGAGCCGGAGATCAACAACAACTTCGGGAACATGCTTGAGGCCATGGGAGATGGTCAGGCGGCGCTGCACCATTTCGACCGCGCCCTTGCCACAGCCCCGCAGCTCATCGAAGCGCGCTACAATCGGGCCCTCGTCCTGCAGCGTCTGGGCAGGCTGGACGCGGCGCTCCAGGATCTTGATCATGTCGCGGCCGCGAAACCGGGCGATCCCAGGTTTCACTCCGCGCGCGGGAGCGTGCTCAAGCAGCTGGAGCGCGTCGACGAAGCGGCGGCGGCTTACGATCGGGCGCTCGCGATTGCGCCTCAGCGCCTGACGGCGCTGCATGGCCGGGCGCGCTTGGCAATGGAGCGCGGAGAGAGCGTGGCCGTCGATCTGTACCGGCGAGCCTTTGCCCTTCAGCCGCAGGAGCGCGAAATTGCGCTCGGCCTGGCGCAGGCAATGGAAGCGGAAGGAGACGCTTCTGCCATCCTTCTGCTCGCGGACGTGGTCCGTCGCTTCCCGGACTGGGCCGAAGGACACGAGCAGCTCGCGCGCATGCGCTCGGAAGCCGGCGATGAAAAGGATT
>JALYNE010000402.1 GCA_030773375.1 Pseudomonadota bacterium | reverse complement strand
CCGTCTCGCGATCCTCGAGCAGCTTGTCATATTGCCGCTTCAGCACCTCATAGTCCCGGTTGAGCCGCGCCTGCTCGGCCACCACCCCGGGTTCGGATGACTGCTTGGCCGAAAGCTCGGCGATGGCGGCCTGGATCTGGTTCTTGCGCGCGGCAGCCGACGCGGTCACCGCCTCCTTCTCAGCAGCCATGGCACGCAGGGACGTATAAGCGGGGTTCGGCGTGGAAATGGCTCCTGATCCGCCAGACCGTTCGGACTGCGCCTGCGGGCGAAGCCGAGCGATTTCGTTGCGGGTCGCGACAACGTCCGGATGTTTGTCGGTCCAGCCTTTGGCGGTGTACCCCGCCAGCTGGCCTTGAAGTGCGACGAGCTGCTGGGTGGCATAACCACCGGCCGAAGCGACGCCCGGCGTCGAGATGGTCGGCGGCGTTGCACCAAGCTGCGCTCGGATCGAGGAGAGCGCACTCTGCGCCGACATGAGCTCGCGGTCGATGTTCGACATTTCCATCCGCGAGGCGGACAAGCGCTGCTCGATGGACCCTTCCCCCGGAAGCACGCCCATGTAGCGCGTTTCGAACTCGACGCGCCGCTGCTCAGCCTCCTGGAGCTGCACCTCGCGGCGCTTGAGCTCCTCATCGAGGAAGCTCAGCGATGCGCCCGTTTCCGAGCGGTCCCCGGCAAGGTTTTCCTCGACGAAGATGTTGAGGAGGTTCTGGACGATTGCCGCCGCGGTCCGCGCATTCTGCGCGTTGCTGAAGCCGCCGACGCCGGATTTGGCGCTGATCTCAAACAAATTGTCCTGCTGCGCCGTGACCTGGATGTTCTCCCGCAGCTTCGCCACCTGGGTGGCAAGATCGCGCTCGGAAGCGACCAGCAGGTTGAGGTCCGTCCGTCGCACGACTTTCTCGAGATTCTCCGTCGAGGTCAGCAGCTGCTTGACCTGCATCAGATCCGTCTGTCGCTCGGCGGTGGTGATCCCGACCTGCTGCGGGAGTATCGACTGCGTCTGCGCGAAAACGCGCGCCTTCGACTCGTAGCTGTTGGGGACGAGCGCGATGGCAAGCCAGCCGGCAAGGCAAAGACCCCAGGCGGCGGCAAGCGCCAGCCACCGCCGGGTCCAGACCTGGTGGAGGGCAATCCTGAACTGCTCGTAAAGTCCGTCCATCGACTTTGCTGTCCTTCGATGCTCGAGTGCGGGCCCGCCGTGGCGCTTCAGAACATCGTCTCAGGAATGATGATCACGTCGCCGGGCTCGAGCCGGACGTTTGCACTGGTGTCGCCCCGCTTGATCAGCCGCGAAATCTTCAGGTCATATTCCTTCTGCGACCCGGAGACCTTGTCCTGGCGCACGAGGCGCGCCCGGTCGCCGGCGGCGAATTCGGAGAGCCCGCCCACCGCGATCATCGCATCGAGCAGGGTCATGTTGGCGCGGTAGGGGAGCGAAGCGGGCTTCTCGGTCGCACCGACGATGCGGATCTGTTGCGAGAAGGTGCCCTCGAACTTGTCGACCATCACAGAGACCCGTGGCTCCGAGATGTACTGCGTCAGGACCTTGGTGATGTCATCGGAGAGCTGCGCAGGGGTTTTGCCGACCGCCACCATGTCGGTGATCAGCGGCGTCGTGATGCGTCCATCCGGGCGGACCTGCACCTTGGCGCCAAGTTCCTCGTTGCGCCATACGAACACGGTGAGCTCGTCGAGCGGCCCGATAATGTACTTTTCGCCGACGTCCTGCTCCTGCCCAACGAAAGCGGCGGGAGGAAGGCTGTTGCCCGTGGTCGACGTCGAAGCGCAGCCAGCCAGCCCGGCGGCGCCAGCGGCCATTGCGAGAGCCATTGTGAACTTGAGCGATACGCGCATGGATCGATCCTCTTCGTGTGTCTGCCGCTGCGCGATCCACCCGGACGGCCGGACAGGATGCGCGCATTTGGGTCTGCTATCGGTGGAAGAGGTAAAATTAGCGTTAGGAACAAGGTGCTTTTCCAGGGCGTCCCGGATCAGGACGGGCCACGGAGAGACGTTAACGCCGCCCGCCGACCGCCATTTCGCGGGCCTGCTGATGACCGAGGAAGGCCTGCGGGCTGGCGGAGAGGCCGTAGGCGCCTGCCATGAACACGGCAACGAGGTCGCCCACAGCGGCACGCGGCGCCGAAATGTCGTCGGCGAGCCGGTCGAGCGGCGTACACAGGCAGCCGACGATACTGACTTCCTCGCATGGCGCCTCGCTCATGCGGCTGGCGATTGCGGCCGGGTAGTTGCGTCGGATCACTTGGCCGAAATTGCCGGAGGCTGCGAGCTGGTGGTGCATGCCGCCATCGGTGACCAAGAAAGTCTTGCCGTGACTAACCTTCCGGTCGACGATGCGTGTCAGATAGACCCCCGCCTCGCCCACCAACCAGCGGCCGAGCTCGATCGCGAATTCCGACTTTTCAAGGAGCTGGTGTCGATTGCTAAGAGCCTGTTTCAGCTCATTCCCGACCCGCTCCACGTCAAGCGGCTGCTCGCCGTGGAAATAAGGAATGCCGAACCCGCCCCCTAGATTGACGAGCGGGGGCACGGCGCCGATGTCCCCGGCCAGTGCTCCCGCTAGCTCCAGCGTCGCCCGCTGGGCTTCGACGAGCGCCCCGGCATCAAGCGCTTGCGAGCCGGCAAAGATGTGGAAGCCGCGCCAATCGGCGCCGGCATCAATGATCCTCCGCACAAGGTTCGGCACCCGTTCCGCATCGACGCCGAAGGGCTTTGCGCCCCCGCCCATGCGCATGCCGGATCCCTTGATCTCGAAATCGGGATTCACCCGGACAGCAATTTTTGGCCGTACCCGCGCCTGGCGGCCAATCGCCAACGCCCGCTCGCCCTCGCCCTCGGACTCGCAGTTGATCGTCACTCCTGCCGCTATGGCTGCTGCAAGTTCCGCATCCCTTTTGCCCGGCCCAGCAAAGGAGATGCGCGCGGCCGGCGTTCCGCAGGCGAGCGCGAGTTCCATCTCACCCACCGAGGCCACGTCCAGGCCGTCGACGCGCTTGCCGACATACTCGAGCAGCGGCGCATAGGAATTTGCTTTAATTGCATAATGAAGTTCGACGTCGGCAAAGGCCGCGCGAAAGCGAGCAATGCGCGCGTCCACCATGCCGAGGTCGTAGACGAAAAGCGGAGTGTCGCCCGCTCGGCTTACCAACTCGTCCGCGCGCGTGCCGCCGACCAGCAGCATGCTTCCGTCCGCTCGAAATTCCGCCGGCACCGCTCCCATTGGTTTGGTCACGCGATCGACTCGCTCTTCAGCCTTTCACGGTCGAGCTTTCCGTTTGCGTTCCTCGGAAGCTCGCCCCGCCAGA
>JALYNE010000401.1 GCA_030773375.1 Pseudomonadota bacterium | reverse complement strand
GGCTGCTTCGACCGCGAGACGGGTCTTGCCTGTTCCGCCCGTCCCCGTTAGCGTGATGAGCCGATGCTCGCCTAGACGCTGTCGAATCTCGCGCAACTCCTGCTCTCGACCAATAAAGCTCGACAAGGAAGCGGGCAAGTTATGGTTGTGGGTGGAACCTTCAGGTGGCATACGCACCCCTGGGCTCGGCCGAGCAGGCCAATCCAGAATAATAGGCGGCTACCATCAATCGAAATTGACGACCAACCAGATTGTTGAGACACATGGATAAGCAGCGCCTGGTGTGGATCACGATAGTGTTGCCGACCGATGCATAGTAGCAAGAGATCCATGTCCATGCAACAAGGTCGAGTCACGTATCGCGGTGTATCGATCAGATGGGACGAGCATATCAGTACAATCAGATACGTTGGTTGATGATGTGGTTGGTCGTTCCAAGCGAATAGCCAAGCATGTGCAATTATTACGCATCTGATCTGGCCATCGCGTTTCAGACTCTCGTAACGCACATTATGGAACACGAGACCGCGCTCTAAGGTCTGCGGCTCCTGGACGTGGTGCAGCTTCAGCTCCAGCAGACCAAGGAACACCTTCAGCACATGTCGACCAACGTTTCCATCCACATCATCACCGTCGTGCTGAAGGTCTATTTTGTCCGCGCGACGGTTTGTTCCGCTCCTCCACATGGGCTTGCTAGCACGAGCAGGTCAATCGAAATGATGATTGCAATCCTGCCGTGGAACCACGTCTAGCGTCGTTGAATTTCTGCGTAGTCTTATAGCAGACATTCTGCTGTTTCTTCACGCAGACAGTGTCTGCTCATGCTGCAAAGAACCCCTGTTTGCACTGTCTGCTCCGACCCTTGCATCAGGGTGGGAATAGCCAAGATCCCTGGCATCCAGCAGCTCCGTGAGCGAGGGGCACATATCGACGGCATGGCGCAGTGGCATACCCTCCATGCGCATACCCACCAATGCCCCGCATTCACGTCGGAGCGTTGCTCGTTCATTAGCTCCAGCTTAGGTTCCCGCGAAGGCTCGCCGCTCGGCGTCGATGGGCTCAACCCGTCCCACGAACACCTCATTATGTCGACTGGCGTCACCATCCGGCTCCCATACCAGGACACACTCGCCGCGACCCAGCCGCTTGATCACATCGACGTGCGCCGGCCGCAGCCCTTCGACGACCTGGCCCAGGCGCTGCGCCGGATCGGAGTCCTGGCGAAACACAATCTTAATCGGCGCATTGAGAAAGACCGACAGCATCGCCTCATCCGCCACCCCGCCTTCGGTGCCCAGATAGGTATGGGCGTCCTGGTCCATCGTCCAGAGATGGGCGCCAAACGTCCGCCACGTCTTGGCCGCCTCGGCCGCAAACGTCGCCAGCCACGGCACGCGCGCCATGTACTTAAACTCGTCGATGATACTTACGAGCGTGCGGCTGCGATCGCGCCGCGGCGAGCGGACCTCACGATTGAGCGCGGCGAACGCCTGGCCATAGAAGAAGGTGCGCAGCTCGCCGTCAGGAATGGCGCTGAAGTCATAGGCCGTCACGTCGTGCGTAAAGTTCCAGTCGATCGTGGTCCGCGCGTTAAAGGTCGTGCGCAGCGAGCCGCGAACCAGGCGCAGGTCAATCTCGCTGGCGATGCGCCGCGCGGTGACGGCCGCTTCCCGGCCGATCTCGCCTTCCTGCTCAAGTTGACGGGCCACCGACGCCAGAGCGTCGCACAGGTCCGCCAGGATGGGCGTTTCCACCGGTCCGGTCGCTTCGAGATCCAGGCCCTCATACAGCATCTGCAGCCCCAGATCGAGCACGCCGCGCTCGTTGCCGACCCATTCCCGCGCGCTAAAGTGCAGCTTGCCGTCGCCGCCGGCGCGGCTCGTGCCGAGGAGGACGCTGAGCTGCGCCGCGACGTGGGCGATCTGCGCGCTCACCGTCGGCGGGCGGCCCTGCTCATCCCGGGTTGCGACGACGTCGAGCACGTTGACCTGCTGGTGCAGGTCGAGCACGTAGCGCGCGCCCGCACGTCCCGCTGCGTCGATCAGGCGGCGCGAGTGCCCCTGCGGCTCATACACGACCACCTGATGGCCGAGCGCCAGCATCCGCGTCGCCCACACGTTGCTGCCAAAGGTCTTGCCCGAGCCGGTTTTGCCCAGCACCACAGCGTGGCCCGCTCGGCGATCGGCAAACGGGTCAAACATGATCGGGGTATCGCCCTGCAGCATCCACAGAAAGCCATCGGTCCGGTCGGGCTTGCGCATTCCGAAGGGCACCGTGACGGCGACGCCATGGCTCGGCACCCGCCGGGCGCGCGCCGCGGAGTCGATCTGGCCCGATGGCGTGGCGCCAAAAAATTTCACCAGCGGGCCCTGGCCGTTGGCTGGTCGCATGAGCTTCAGCCGCGAGCCCGCAGCGGCCATGACCTCGCGCACGTGCTGGTTGAGCTCGTCGAGATCGCGGCCCTGCACCGCGATGATGATGCGCAGATCATGCATCGACTGGGTATCGAGGAGCTCCTGGAGCTGGTAGGCGGCCTGGTAGCGCCGCTCCAGCTTCACATCGCGCGGACCGCCACGCTGGAGGGCGTTTTCGGTTGAGGTACGGGCGAACTCCGCCTGCATCTCCGCGCGCGTCCGGGACAGGACACCGATGTCGATGCACACGGCCAGATCCAAATCCAAGCCCAGCACGCGGTGCATCGTCCGCACGTCCCAGGTGCCCTTCAGGTCGTAGCTGCACAGCAGCGCAACATACGGGTGATGCGGCTCCAGGGGCTCCAGATGGGTGGAGCGCTCGTAATAGGCACCAGGGAGCAGCGCGGGCAGGTCGCCGACCCGCACCGTCGTATCAAAGGCTTGCTCGACCAGGGCGGCCTGATCCTCCGGTCGCACGGCATCCGGCAGCCAGCACAGGAGATAGTGGTGCAGTCCGCGCAGGGCCACCTGGTTCATCAGCAGATCGAACATCTGCCGGTATTCCTTGAGCCAGCGGCGCCAGCTCAGGCGCTGTCCCAGGACGTCCAGCCCTTGCTGCCAGCTCGCGCGCTCCGTACGCGGCCGATTGCCGAGCGCGGCGACCAGATCCTCCTGTAAGGGAGCAGGCAGGTCCGCGACCAGCGCGTCAAGCGCTGCCGGACTCACGTCGGTCCAGTGCTGCACCGCCTGCGCCACGCCGGCAAACCCGACGGCGCGCAGGTCCAGCGGCCGGGTCAGGCGAAGGAGGTGCTCCTGCGGCCCGCGCAGGTCGAAGCGGCGGGTCATCGAGATCATGCGCAGCGCGCCTTCCTGCGCCGCGAAAAAGGGGATCCAGTGCTGATCGAGGGATGCCTCGTCGGGCCGCATCTCCTGCGCAAAGG
>JALYNE010000400.1 GCA_030773375.1 Pseudomonadota bacterium | reverse complement strand
TCGACTGCCCCGGCTCCCTCGGCTTTTTGGCGGACGGCTACATGGCCCTCGCCGCCGCTGATCTCGCGATCGTGGTCGTCGATCCCGATCCTGCCCGCGCGCCCCTGGCGGAACCTGCGCTTCGGCAACTCGAAGCCCTCGGTGTTCCGCACCTCATCTTTGTCAACAAGATCGATCAGGCTCGCGGCCGCATCCGCGATCTCCTCGAAGCGCTGCAGCCAATGAGCGCCTCGCCGCTCATTGCGCGCCAGATCCCGATCCGGGAGGGCGAGCGGATCACCGGGTTCGTCGATCTCGCACTTGAGCGCGCCTTCCTCTACCGCCCCGGAAAGGCATCGGAGCCTACGCAAATCCCGCCGGCCCTCGCCGAGCGGGAAGCCGAAGATCGCTTCCACATGCTCGAACAGCTGGCGGACCATGACGATGCGCTGCTCGAGCAGCTGCTGATGGACGAAAAGCCGGACCTCCCGACGGTCCTTTCCGATCTCGCCCGCGAGACGCGCCGCAATCTAGGCGTGCCCGTACTGTTCGGCTCGGCCCTCAACGGCTTTGGTGTCAGGAGGCTGTTGAAAGCGCTGCGCCACGAAACGCCTGAACCTGAGGATGCGGCCGAGCGCCTGGGCGCGAAAGACGGCTGCGCATTCGTATTCAAGATTTCGCATGGCGCGGCGATCGGCCGCTTGGCCATGGCTCGTGTCTTCGGCGGGGCCCTTGCCGAAGGGGCTGAGCTGAACACGGGCGACGGCGGCGTGATCCGCGTCGGCACTCTCTTCGCGGTCCAGGGCGACAAGACGACGAAGCTCCCAAAGGCCGAAAAAGGCGATCTCGTTGCCATCGCCAAGGCGGAGACCGTGCACGCGGGCGACTGGCTGACGTCAAAGGGTGCGGCGCCGGCGCGGCCCGAAGTCGAGCTCCCCACATCAAACTATTCGCTCGCGATCACGACGCGCGACCGCAAGGACGACGTGCGCCTCTCGACTGCGCTGCACAAGCTGGTCGAGGAAGACCTCTCGCTCAAGTGGGAGCAGGATGAGACGCTGCACGAAACCCGCCTCAAGGGTGTCAGCGATGAGCATCTCAAGGTCACGATTGCCAAGCTGAAGCGTCGCTACGGCGTTGCGGTGGCCGCCAAACAGCCGACGATCGGCTACAAGGAATCGATTCGAAAAGCGGTGACGCAGCGTGGGCGGCACAAGAAGCAGTCCGGTGGGCATGGCCAATATGGTGACGTGGTCATCGAGGTTCGGCCGCTTAACCGAGGTGAAGGATTCAGGTTCGACGAGCGGATCACGGGCGGCGCGGTGCCCAAGCAATACATTCCCCCAGTCGAGCAGGGCGTGCGCGATGCAACGACGAAGGGACCGCTGGGGTTTCCCGTCGTCGACGTGGCCGTCACACTCATCGACGGGAGCTATCACACGGTGGACAGCTCTGAACTGGCCTTCCGCACGGCGGGCCGGATCGCGATGAGCGAGGCGCTGGCATCTGCTTCCCCTCACCTGCTCGAGCCCGTCCACCGGGTTACGATATTCACGCCGGGCAGCGCCTCCTCGCGCATCACTTCGGCAATCGCCAGTCGGCGGGGCCAGATGCTCGGAATGTCGCCGCGCGACGGCTGGTCGCGCTGGGACCGCATCGACGCGCTGTTGCCCGAATCGGAGCTGCAGGGGCTCGACGCGGAACTGCGCTCGGTCAGCCAGGGCCTCGCGAGCTACGCTGCGGAATTCGACCATCTCGCCGAATTGAATGGCAAGCTCGCCGAGGAGGTCGTGCAGCAGGTGCTCGAACCGGCCTGAGCGGCACGCATCGCGCTTGACCGGAGCGCCGCAATCGCCTTCCTAGGCGGCTCCTGTGTTCGCTAGGAGCCGCTCGTGGCCAAACGCCTGACCTATTTCATTCTCGCCGGCCTGGTGCTCGGCATCGTCGTCGGCTGGGCGATCAACGCCGCGGTCGCGGACGGCACGCCAGCAGGAGACGCGCAACTGAAGACGATCGCCGGCTACTTCTCGATCCTGACGACCGTCTTCCTGCACCTCATCAAGATGATCATTGCACCACTGGTCTTCTCGACGCTTGTGGTCGGGATCGCCCATATGGGTGACACGGCGGCGCTCGGCCGCGTGGGCGTGAAGTCGATCGGCTGGTTCTTCTGCGCGAGCCTCGTCTCGCTCAGCCTCGGCCTCCTCCTCGTTACTGCCTTTCAGCCCGGCACCGGCCTGGGCCTCCCGCTCCCGCCGGCCGATGCCACGGTGGGCGTCGACCGGTCGGCTTTCGATTTCGCCAAGTTCGTCGCGCACATCTTTCCGGAGTCGATGATCGGAGCGATGGCCAGCAACGACATCCTTCAGATCGTCGTCTTTTCGCTGTTCGTCGGCGTCGCGATCCTGGCGGTGGGCGAGCCGGCGCGGCCGCTGGTCAGGGCCACCGAGGCGCTGGTGAAGGTCATGCTGCAGATCACCGACTACGTCATGCGCTTTGCCCCTGTGGCGGTGTTCGCGGCAGTCACGGCGACGATCGCGCAGCGCGGCCTCGCAATCCTCGGTACATTCGGCTACTTCATGGGCAGCTTCTACATCGGCCTCATCATGCTGTGGCTGCTGCTGATCGGCATCTGCTTCCTGATCGTTGGCAGCCGGACCAGGCTCCTTATGCGCTACATCCGCGACCCGATCGTGCTCGCTTTCTCCACCGCCTCGTCGGAAGCCGCCTACCCGCGCACCCTTGAGGCGCTCGACCGCTTCGGGGTGCCGCCGCGGATCGCCAGCTTCGTGCTGCCGCTCGGTTACTCATTCAACCTGGACGGTTCGATGATGTACATGACCTTTGCGAGCATCTTCGTCGCGCAGGCATATGGCATCGAGCTCAGCCTCGGCACGCAGATCCTGATGCTGCTCACGCTCATGATCACTTCGAAGGGCGTCGCGGGCGTCCCGCGCGCGAGCCTGGTGGTGATCACCGCGACGCTCGCCCAGTTCAATATCCCCGAGGCAGGCCTGCTGCTGATCCTGGCCGTCGACCATTTCCTCGACATGGGCCGCTCGGCTACCAACGTCGTCGGCAACGCCGTGGCGAGCGTGGTGGTCGCCAAGTGGGAGGGCCAGCTCGATCCGCTCGAGCCGGCAGACATAGAGCCGCCCCATGCGCCCGCTCATGTGCCGCCCCCACCTCCGGGAGACGAGCCTTTCTAGAGTGCTTGTCGGTCAGGTGGAATGACCCGACGGCTCGCAAAGCTCGGCAAACAAAGGAAACTGGACCCGTTCGCGGTTCAGTCCAACCGGGAACGAGTCTCGTCAGGCGTAGGCATAGGGGCCGCCGCGGCTCAGCGCGGCTCCGTAGGCCGGACGGGCGTGGATTCGCTCCAGC
>JALYNE010000399.1 GCA_030773375.1 Pseudomonadota bacterium | reverse complement strand
AGCTCACGCTGGCGCGACTCCCGGTACGCAGTGGCGTAGCGCGCGTCGCATTCCGCCTCTTCAGTGGTCTGCTCCCGGAAGAAGGAAACGCAGAGCTGGCGTCCAAACACGTCGTCGCCCCTCATCCGAACTTCCGCCTCGGCGGCGTTCGGCAAGCCTTCCCTAACCGCCACCAGCCTCTCGATCAGAGCGTCGAGAGACGTGCAGTCCCTGATTTCGATGAAGTCCTTGACCATTCTACTCATAACAACCCTCCCGGTATCCCCGAGGCCTTAGATACATTGTGCACGAATCCGCGTGCAACAATTAATCTGAATTTATCCACAGGCAGATTTCGAACCGGTGAACGCCGCATAGGAGATCCTACTTAAATGCAGGAAAATCATCTGATCCGGCTTGCCAGCGGCCGGCTCGAATTGATCCTTTCGCCGCGCGTCGGCGGCAGCGTCGCCCGCTTCGACTTCCTATCGGGCGAGGAGACGCTCCCGATCTTCCGCGGCTCTGAGGGCGCGCCGGAAAATGTGCTCGAAACCGGGTGCTTTCCGCTGGTTCCATTCTGCAACAGGATCAGGGACGGGCGATTTCAGTTCCGGGATCGCGAGATCTTCATGGCCCCCAATATGAGAGGCGATCCCAGCCCGCTCCACGGACATGGGTGGCTCGCGCCGTGGGCGATCGAGCGAGTGGAAGAGGGGGAAGCCGAACTTCACTTTCGGCACGAGCCGGGCGAGTGGCCCTGGAGCTACGAAGCGCGACAGTCTTTCCGGCTCGATGCGGACGGCCTCACCATCCAACTTGCCTGTCGGAACCTTGCGGACGAGCCAATGCCCTGCGGGCTTGGGCAGCACCCTTATTATCCTTGCACGGCTGACACCCGGCTCGATACTCGGGTCAGCCATGCCTGGACGATCGACGAAAAGGTTTTGCCGGTCGACAAGGTGCCCGCGACGGGACGCTACAATCTTCAGGACCGGCTCGTCTGCGGGCAGGATCTCGACAACGGCTGGGGTGGCTGGGGCGGCATGGCCAGGATGCACACGCCCGGCCAGCCATTCGCGATCGAGATGTCCTCGCCTGAGGCAAAGTTCTTCCAGCTTTATTCGCCGCGCGCGGGCGGCCTCTACGTCGCCGAGCCGGTGACCCACGCGAACGCCGCCTTGAACGAGCCGGAGGACCGCTGGCCCGAGCTCGGCCTGCGCGTGCTTAGCCCCGGCGAGGAGATGTCGCTCACCTCTCGGTTCGAAGTCAGGCCAGTCGCTTAGATCCGCTGCCAAAGCGCCTTCGAAAGGATCTGGGGCCAGTGATCGCGCAGTCTCGGGCCGGCCGGAGCAAAAGTTTTCAAGAGCGCCGGCGGGGCAAACGCGTTAGCGTAGAACGACCTACGGCTTTGTTCGTTGGGCGGCAATCAGCCTATCAGGAGATCCCTATGCCAGTGAAGTTGAAGCCGCTTTCCGAGCAGGTCATCGTCATTACCGGGGCATCAAGCGGCATCGGCCTCGCAACTGCTAAAATGGCTGCAGAGCGCGGTGCCAAAGTGGTGTTGAGCGCGCGCAGCCGCGATGCACTCGCCCAAGCCGTCGATGAAATAAAGCAGCCCGGCGGCGAGGCGGCCTTCGTAGTGGCCGACGTTACGAAGCGCGAGGACATCGAGCGCATCGCGGCGACGGCGATCGAGCGGTTCGGCGGCTTCGACACCTGGGTAAACAATGCCGGTGTAGGCATATGGGGCCTCATAGAAGAGCTGAGCGAAGCGGACATGCGCCAGCTGTTCGAGACGAACTTCTGGGGCGTCGTCCACGGCTCCAGGATTGCGGTCGATCATCTTCGTCACAAAGGCGGTGCGCTGATCAATGTTGGAAGCCTCGCCTCCGATCGAGCCCTCCCGGTCCAAGGATTTTATTCGGCCAGCAAGCAGGCAGTGAAGGGCTTCACGGACGCGCTCCGGACCGAGCTCGAGTTCGGGAATGCACCGGTCTCAGTCACGCTGATCAAGCCCGCTTCGATCGGAACGCCGTTGCCCCAGCACGTGAAGAACTATTCGACCAAGGAGGCGAAATTTCCACCGCCCGTCTACCTGCCGGAGGAAGTGGCGGCGACCATTCTTCGTGCTGCCGAGCGTCCGGTCCGCGAGGCGTTCGTCGGCGGCGTGGCGCCCATGGTGAGCATGCTTTCCACGGTCGCGCCGCGCTTCCTCGATTGGGTGGGCGCCAAATTCCTCGTGCCGGGACAACATGGCTCGAAGGAGTCGACACCAACGGACAATCTGAACCAAGGTAAAGCGGAAGCGCAGGTGATCGGCGATCATCAGGGGAGCATCATTCGTCCGAGCCTGTACACGCGTGCCGCCCGCAATCCTGCGGTCACTCTCGCGGCTGCCGGTGCAGCCGCCGTCGGCGTCGGTCTCTTCCTCTGGAGGCGGCGTGGGGCGAGTGATGAGGCGGCTATGCCGGAAGTGACCGCAGAGGCCGAGGTCGAGGCGCACCCTTCCTGATGTGACACTGGAGCCGGGAGCGGTTCCGGCCATCGGCGCCGGCGTCAGCCGAGGCTGTCACCTATCGGCTAAGCATCGGCCGTGTCCTCGCGGATCGGAAAGTGTTTCTTCAGTTCCTCGAGACTTTGGTCAACGTTGACATGATGGACGAAGATGCCGCCGGCCTGCTCCCAAAGATGCCGAAACTTGTCGTTGTCATCGACGAGGACGTCACCTTCCTTCGCGTGGTTGCGCTTGTCGCGAGCCATACAGGTGATCATTCTGACGCCTGGGAAATGCTGGGCGGCCCAGCGCATCTTCTGGTCTGCGGCCCAGTTGCCACGTGGCAGGCCCGTCAAAATGATCGGGTCAAGGTGCCTCACCGCGTTGTAGAGGCGCATGGCGCCCGGGAGCATCGGCAGGCTGAAGTAGAAATCCGGGGCTTGGGCCAGCTTCTGCCAGAATTTGCCGAGGCCGTGTCGATGCTCGAACGCCTTGGGCTTCATTCCTAAAATAGCAGTTGCCCCTTTGTCGAAGTCGGCGAGCACACCATCGCAGTCGAGATAGAGCTGCCTCATCTGAACCGCGCCGGTAGCAGCCTGACGGGCATTGGCAGCTCGAACGTGTCCCATCCGCGCTCTCGCAGCACGTCGTTGCTTTCCTTGGCCCGGCGACCGTCCTCCAGCGACCAGGTGATGTGATAGGTGCTTCCGTCCGGGCGGTCGGTCGTACCGTCAATTCTCACAACCATCGCTTCAACACCGCGGCCGTCATCTGTTCGCCCGACGATCTCGCCGTGACTCTCGTCGGGCAAGGGCGCGTTGCGGGCAGACCTGGACCGCAGCGTCACGTGGTCCGCGACGACGTTCCGATATGTCGGTGGAAATTGAAGCA
>JALYNE010000398.1 GCA_030773375.1 Pseudomonadota bacterium | reverse complement strand
ATGCCGGGCGGCTCCGGGACCGGTGGGTTCGCTCAACAAGTTTGTTGGGCACACAGCTGCCGCTCCGAGTCCGATTCCAAACTAACCGTTCGCAATCACAGAAAGCACATCTCACCAGGGCTGCCGCCGAATGTCGGATCCGCGCCGGCGCATTGCCGAATACATCTCCTTCACATAACCGCCCACGATGTTCCGTACGAACTGCCTGATCTGGGTAAGGCCGGGGCCTTTCTCAGGATCGAACCAGTTGCCTTACCGTTGTTAAGCCAGCCGGTGCCGAAGGGCACCAACCCATCGCACCAAAGGTTCACTGAAATGGAACAGGCTCCCGCAAAGGATCTCCCGGACACCCTCACCCAATGGACGGAGATGCCCTCACTCGGCACCCGCATGCATTCACGGGCTTGGCTTAACGCCGCCGGCCCAGGGACTGCACCACCGATCGTGCTGGTTCACGGCCTTGGGCTGTCCAGCCGTTCGATGACGCCGCTCGGCCGCCGTCTGGCCGCGTTAGGGTACCAAGTGGTGGCGCCGGACATGCCAGGTTTCGGGCGGAGCCCCCGCCCCGCCGGCTCCGCCTGGCCGGCCGGACCCAACGTCCGCGAACAAGCCGATCAGCTCCTCGCCTGGATGGATGCGCGAGGCATCGATCGCGCCATCCTCATTGGAAACTCGGTCGGCGTGCAGGTCTGCGTCGAAGTCGCCGTCCGCTTCCCGCAGCGGGTGGCACAGCTCATCCTGGTCGGCCCAACGCCTGATCCCCGCTACCGGTCGATGCTGAAGCAATATCCGCTCGTCCTCCAGAACCAGCTCTATGAAGTGCCGTCGCTCAACGACGTCTTCATGCTCGAATATGCCTCGGCGGGGCCGGCGCGCATGATGCAGCAGGGCGTGCGCACCGTTGGCGACCCCATCGAGGAGCGGCTTCCGATGGTTGAAATGCCAGCGCTCGTCGTGCGGGGCGAGCATGACAAGACCATGACCCAGGACTGGGCCGAACGCTTCGCCGCCATGATGCCGAACGGACGCCTGGTCGTCGTCGACCGCGCCGCGCACAATGTTCAATATAGCGCCCCGCACGTCCTCGCGCGGCTGGTGCAGAAGTTCCTCGAAGGGGGCCTCGAAGAAGCGGCGGCGAGCAGCGAGCAAGTGGTCGTGACGGGTCCCGACGCGGCCGATCCCCTGGCCCGCCCTCAGCCGATTCCGACGGCCCTGAAGGCCGTGGGGGATTATGTCGGCTCTGCGCTCTGCCTCACGGTGCCGCGCGCGCTCGACTGGGGCCCCAGAACGCAGCGGGCACTCGCGGTGACGGGCGTCACGGGGGCGGCCCTGGCGCTCTTCACGGACTATGAGGGAGGCGCCGTCCGCAAGATCCCGATGACGCTCCACCTCAACCTCGATGCCTTGAAAGGCATGGCCCTCCTCGATCAGGCCCGGCGTGCCCGAGGAGAGCCGGCCGCCGGTCGCGTAGCGATGGCTCTAATCGGCGGGTACAAGATGGCAGCGGCCTTGCTTACCAGGAAGCCAATGGGACCGGCGCGCCTGGTTCCATGACTGCCGAATAACCGCTCGAACTTCCGCTTGGACTACCACTATCTTGATATGCCCGTGTGTACGAGCGGCTTTGGGACAGGTTTCACCTGCGGGCGTGTCGTAGCAAACTGGGTTTCTGGCAGCGACAGTAGCGGTGTGAGTTACAGAGGCTTCGTGAAGGTGAGTGGAGGCTTCTTAACATGTCGGCTCCTGTAGCGCAGAATGGCTGATCATCCCCGCTCAGCATCACCAGGGAGCGCGCGACTCCACCAGCTTTTGACCTCCTCCAGCTAAGAGGGGGCAGCGGCGGAACTTTGTAGCTCCCGCTGACGATTTGCACCCAAGTCATCGTTCTATGGCCGAACCATGATCGCTGGCCGGGGCGGAACCTCAGCTAAGGCGCCCCTGGCGTTAGCCGGCATAAGCCACTCGTAGCGCCTTTCGCCGCTTACCGTGTAACCTCGGCGTCGAGCGGAACAGCCCTTTAGGTGTGTGTTTTGGTTTCCGGGCGTCGCCTGCTACGCGACCCGTCAGGAGGGTCCAATGATAGAAAAGCTCCTCATCAAGCTCAGGCGCTACGACACGGTCAGCGAGAAGGAGGAGCAGGCCCTCCGGTCGGCGATGTCCGAAGTCGTAACCTTCGACCGGGGCCGCGCAATCATCAAGGCCAAGACAGAAGTGAATGCCAGTAGTCTGCTGCTCGATGGCTTCGTTCACCGCTACAAAGATCTCAAGAGTGGAGCCAGGCAGACGCTTCAGCTCGCTTTGCCGGGCGACTTCATCGATCTTCATAGCCTGCTGCTGAAGCAGCTCGACCACGACGTTGGCAACCCTTACGAACTGCCGCATCGCCCGCTTTCCGCACGACCGCCTGCGCGGATTGGTCAGCGACCACGATCATCTGGGCCGGCTCCTATGGCTCTCGACAATCGTCGATGCATCCATCCACCGCGAGTGGATGCTCTCGCTGGGCCGGCGGCCGGCGAATTCGCGGCTTGCGCACCTGATGTGCGAGCTGAAGGTGCGCCTCGAGACGGCCGAACTGACGGAGGGCCTGAGTTACGAGCTGCCGCTGACGCAGACGGAACTGGCGGAGATACTCGGGCTCACTCCAGTGCACATCAACCGCACGCTCAAGGAGCTAAGGGAGACGGGGGTCGTGACGATCAGAAACAGGATGGTCGAGATCGCCGACTGGGATGGCCTCGTAGCGCTGGCGGAGTTCGATCCGTTCTACCCCAGCCTGCAACAGCGGCCACGCTAAGCGAACCTTCCTGATCGGGTGCGTCGAGTCACAAGAGCCATGATGCGTTAAGGGGAGCTCTGCCATTGGGTTGGAGGCGATCCGCGTGGAGTGGGGATCATGTGCTTCTACTTTTTCGATATTGTAGACTCTGAGGGCGAATGCATCGACGACGAAGGCAGTGAGCATTCTGACTTCGCCTCCGCTCGAGCGCAGGCGATCGATGGCATCAGATCGATCCTCAGCGCGAGCGTCAGGGAGGGCGTCATTTCCCTCGATGGCTACGTGCGGGTGCGCACCGCAGACGGAGCCACTGTCAGTACGGTTCCCTTCGCGGAAGCTGTCGTGCTTCGTTAGGGGTAGCCTGAGCGATGATGCACGAGCAGAGCTGCTCGAGGGGACTACTGCCAAGCCTCAGTACCCCATAGCAAACCTTTAGCGGAGACTCTGCTGCCGGCAGATTCAGCGCCCGCTAGCCCGGATTTCTCATTGAGGTGGGGTGCATCGGGGCTCTGGGTGTGCCAAAGTTCTTTTGCGACAAAGTCTTAGCTGAACGCAGAGGAGCTCCCCGATGCAGACAGAGTGTAATCC
>JALYNE010000397.1 GCA_030773375.1 Pseudomonadota bacterium | reverse complement strand
CCTCAAAATGGCGCAGACGGCGCGGGAGAGGGGGGTTGAGCCGGCCGCGCTTGCCGATGAAATGTCATCCCATTTCAAGGCCATGGATGACCGTCTTCAGATCTCCTACGACCGCTTCATCCGCACCACGGAGGCGGCGCACCACAAAGCCAGCCAGGCCATATGGCAGGCGATGGTCGAGAATGGCGACGTGTACCTGGGCCGCTACGAAGGCTGGTACTCGGTTCGCGACGAGGCTTATTACGACGAGAAGGAACTGATCGTCGCCCAGAGCGGCGAGCGCCTCTCCCCCCAAGGCACTCTGGTCGAGTGGACGGTCGAGGAAAGCTGGTTTTTCCGCCTCTCCAAATATGAGGAGCCTTTGCTTCGCCATTACGAGGCCGATCCCGGATTCATTCGGCCCGAAAGCCGCAGGAATGAGGTGATCCGTTTCGTGGAGGGAGGTCTATCCGATCTCTCGATTTCGCGGACGAGCTTCGACTGGGGCGTGAAAGTGCCGGGCAACGAAAACCACGTGATGTATGTCTGGGTGGACGCTCTCACCAACTATCTGACCGGCGTCGGTTACCCGGACGAATCCGCCTCCCGCTACTGGCCGGCGGACGTCCACATCATCGGCAAGGATATCATCCGCTTTCATGCCGTTTACTGGCCTGCCTTCCTGATGTCCGCAGGCTTGCCTCTCCCCCGTCAGGTGTTCGGGCACGGTTTCCTGCTCCACCGCGGGGAAAAGATGTCGAAGTCACTCGGCAACGTCGTCGACCCGCATGAACTGGCGGACGCATTCGGCGTGGATCAACTGCGCTACTTCCTGCTGCGCGAAGTCACCTTCGGACAGGACGGAAGCTATAGCGCCGAAGCGATCGTCAACCGCGTCAATGCCGATCTCGCCAACAGCTTCGGCAATCTCGCGCAGCGCACTTTGTCTTTCATCGCAAAGAATTGCGGCGGGGTCTTGCCACAAAGTGCGAGCGAGCATGCCGCCGATCGGACACTTCTGACGCTGGTCGCCGAACTGACCCGCACCGAGATGCCCGCGCATTTCGAGAATCTTGCGCTGAGCCAGGGGATCGAGGCCTGGCTTCGCGGCGTCTTCGCCTGCAATCAATTTATCGACGCGCAGGCGCCCTGGGTGCTTCGCAAGACGGATCCCGATCGGATGATGACGGTTCTCGGAACGCTTTACGAAGCGATCCGGGATCTCGCGATCGCGATCCTTCCGATCATTCCGGGCTCGGCGGGCAGGCTCCTCGACCAGATGGGCATAAGCAAGGACGAGCGCACCATCGCCGCACTCGCCGACCCCCAGAGCTACGGGCGGCTTGCCTCCTCCGGCTTCAGGCTCGACTTGCCCAAGCCGATCTTCCCGCGCCTGGATATGCCGTCCGTCAGCTAAACGCTGGCG
This sequence comes from Pseudomonadota bacterium, assembly GCA_030773375.1. Lineage (GTDB taxonomy): Bacteria > Pseudomonadota > Alphaproteobacteria > Sphingomonadales > Sphingomonadaceae > Allosphingosinicella. The sequence continues at coordinate 1,973 of JALYNE010000397.1, read as the reverse complement.
AGGCTGTGCGGCGCGAAAACTTTCAGAACGTGAAGTGGACGGAGGCCCGTGCGGCGTGGTCGACAAAGCCGTCTTTGTCGAACCGCGGCGAATAGGAAACTCCGACTGCCGTTCTTTGACCGACCAGCGCATCCGCGCCGAGATCCGCACCACCTGTGCATGAGCGCCAGTACCCGCCGTGGCAAAAGCAGCAGGCCGCATGCTGCGCTGGTGCCCACAACCGGAACCGACTGCCCCCAGCTGGGTGGAGCGACGGGGCCCGGACGCAGATTTCAATGTGACCATGGTCGCTGGGACCCTTCCTGCGTCCGAGGCTGGCGCGGACGCTTAGATGAGCGGCAGGGGAAAAGGTTCCCTTCACGCTCGGACGGAAGATGACCGCGCGCGTTCGACCTGGTCGGCCATTCGGAGCGCTTGTATCTCAACTGCTTGCATCCGATCGAGGGTTGAAACGTTTGGCTCCGATGCGATTTTTTCCGGCTGTTCCCGCTTTTATCCCTTTTGCTTTGGTCTCGGCGCAGCTGGCGGCGCAACCGGTCGTTGCTACGCCCGCCTTTGAGGCGACGAAGTTCTTTGCCGGGCGCACGGAGGGACGGGGGGTCCTGAAGGTGGCTTTGAGCCCGAAACGTGACGTCATCGTGCACGGCTCCGGCAGGGTCGAACCCGACGGCACTCTCATCCTCGATCAGGTGGTGGAGCGGGAAGGCAAGCAGCCGGAACAACGACAATGGCGGATCAAGGAGGTGGCGGCAGGCCGGTACACCGGTACGCTCACCGACGCACGTGGCCCGGTGACGGGCGTTGTGAACGGGAACGTTCTGAACCTCCGCTACCGTTTGAAGAATGGCGGCCTGGCTGCCGAACAGAGTCTCCGCCTTCAGCCGGACGGCCGCACGGTGCTGAACCGCATGGAGGTCAGCAAGTTCGGAATAACGGTCGCAGAACTCGAAGAGACAATCCGCAAGGTGGATTAGGCGTGGACGTGCGTTCGCAGCATCGGGCGCAACGGTGGCGGACCAGCACCCTGGCAAGCAGCATCTCTTGAAAAGCGCGCCTGTTGCGCAGCGAAGGCTAGTGCAACGCAGGCCCATTCTGTCTTAAGGCGCGGCCATGTTCATCGATAGCCACTGCCACCTCAACTACAAAGGCCTCGTGGAGGATCAGTCCTCCGTGCTCCAGCGGGCTCGCGCTGCGGGGGTTTCGGCAATGCTCAACATCTCGACGCGAGCGAGCGAATGGGACGATGTGATCGGCGTTGCCGAGCGCGAGCCGGACGTTTGGGCCTCCGTCGGCATTCACCCGCACGAGGCCGACGTTCATCCTGATGTCGAGACGGAGACCTTGGTCGCGCGCGCGGCGCATCCCCGGGTGATCGGCATTGGGGAGAGCGGGCTCGATTTCTACTATGACCGTTCGGATCGCGACCGGCAGCGGGCGAGCTTTCGCGCCCATATCGGCGCGGCGCGCGAAACGGGGCTTCCGATCATCGTCCACACGCGCGAGGCCGAGGAGGACACGCACCGGATCCTCGAAGAGGAAATGGGGAAGGGGGCCTTCACTGGCGTCATTCATTGCTTCACCGCCAGCGCGGAGTTCGCCCGCAAAGCGCTGGACCTTGGTCTATATATCTCGATGTCGGGTATCGTGACTTTCAAGAACGCCAAGGACTTACAAGCGACAGCCAAAGATATTCCGCAGGGGCGCCTCCTGATCGAGACCGACGCCCCGTTCCTGGCGCCCGTTCCGCACCGGGGAAGATTGTGCGAGCCCGCGTTCGTGGCCGATACGGCGCGCTTTCTTTCGAACCTCCGCGGCGAAAGTGTTGAAGCCCTTTCCGCTCATACGGCCGAGAACTTCCGCCAGCTCTTTTCCAAGGCCGCAGCGGGCGCATGAAGGTCCGCATACTCGGCTGCGGCACATCATCAGGCGTCCCGCGGATCGGCAATGACTGGGGGGAGTGCGACGCCGCCGAG
>JALYNE010000396.1 GCA_030773375.1 Pseudomonadota bacterium | reverse complement strand
CGGGTAAAGATGCCCGAGCAGGGCACCAACGGCGGCGAGGCCCTCATAGTCCGGATGGATGGCGCGCACGATGATGACCGCCGCCGCCCCTTTTGCGCCGTCGAGGATGAGCGTGAGCGCCGCAAGTCCCTTGCGGCCGGTCCGAAGAACGTTGGTGGCACCGATATTGCCGGAGCCGATCGAGCGCAGGTCGCCCGCGCCGGCGATACGGGTCAGCAGCACGCCGAACGGAATGGATCCGAGCACATAGCCGAGCAGCAGCGAAAGCAGCGGCGCGAGCCATAGTTCAGCGTTCATCGAGCCCCCTTGCACTCTCGAAATCTAGCACAGGGTGACGGCGGTGCAACTATCTCGATCAAGCTGCGGCTAGCCGCTTGCCCGCGTGCCAGCCGCCGCTAAAGGGCCGAACAATGTCAAAGGCGCGACCGCTGCTCATCTTCGACTCGGGCGTGGGTGGCCTTTCGGTGCTACGCCCGATCCGGGCGCTGCTTCCCGGCGCCCCCATCCTCTACGTCGCGGACAGCGCAGGATATCCCTACGGCACGAAGAGCGAAGCAGAAATCGCCGCGCGCGTACCTGCTCTCCTCGGACGGCTCGCGGAGCGGTTCGATCCGGAGTTGATCGTCATCGCCTGCAACACCGCTTCAACGATCGCGCTGGACGCCGTCCGAGCCGCGCTCGACCTGCCGATCGTCGGCACCGTTCCCGCGATCAAGCCCGCCGCGGAGCGCTCGGCAAACCGCGTGATCGGCGTGCTCGGTACCGAGGCGACAGTCCGCCAGCCATATGTGGATCGCCTGGCGCAGCTTTTTGCCTCCGACTGCCTCGTTCTTCGCCACGGTTCGGCAGAGCTGGTCGACCTCGCCGAGCAGAAGCTGAGAGGAGCGCCTGCGAACCTTTCAGATTACCGCCGCGCGCTGGACGGGCTCCTTTCGCAGCCGGGGGGCGAGCGAATGGACGCCATCGTCCTCGCCTGCACCCATTTCCCGCTGGTCGAGCCGGAGCTTCAAGCCGCGGCCCCGCGCCCGCTCGCTTTCGTGGACGGGAAGGAAGGCATTGCGCGGCGCACCGCCTGGCTGACCCGCGGGGTGACATGGCCGCACCGCGCTGCCGACGGGCACGCACTCTTCACCCGCTGGTCCCCCGAACTCGAGGCCTATCGCCCGGGACTGGCGGCATATGGCCTGGAGCTTCTGGCGGATGGCGGCGGCCGCTCCTGAATGCGCGCTGTTTTCACTGGCCTTGCACGCACCACTTCAAGTATGGGCGGCGAAGCGCACCGGGGAGCCGAAGTTGGACTATCAGCGGATTTTCGCGCAAGCGATCGATCGGCTCCACGCCGAAGGGCGCTACCGCGTATTCATCGACATCCTGCGCAACAAGGGATCTTACCCGAATGCGCGCTGCTTTGCCGGCCATAATGGCCCGAAGCCGGTCACGGTTTGGTGCTCCAACGATTATCTCGCCATGGGGCAACATCCCAACGTCGTCGAAGCGATGGAGGAAGCGCTGCACGACGTCGGTGCGGGCTCCGGGGGGACGCGCAATATCGGTGGCAACACCCATTACCATATCGAGCTCGAGGCGGAGCTCGCCGACCTTCACGGCAAGGAGGCAGCCCTCCTCTTCACATCGGGCTACATCTCCAACGAGGCGACGCTGTCGACGCTCGGCAAGCTTCTGCCCGACTGCATCATCTTTTCGGACGAATTGAACCACGCCTCGATGATCGCAGGCATCCGCAATTCGGGATGCGCGAAGCAGGTGTTCCGGCACAATGATCTTGCTCACCTGGAAGAGCTGCTCGCCGCGGCGCCCGCCGACGTGCCGAAGCTCATCGCGTTCGAAGGCGTTTATTCGATGGACGGCGACGTCGCGCCGATCGCCGAGATCTGCGACCTGGCCGATACTTATCACGCCATCACATATCTCGACGAGGTTCACGCGGTCGGCATGTACGGCGCGCGCGGCGGCGGGATTTCCGAGCGCGACTCGGTCGCGCACCGGGTCACCGTCATCGAGGGGACGCTCGGCAAAGCCTTCGGAGTGATGGGCGGCTATATCGCAGCCGATCGCAACATCGTCGATGTGGTCCGGAGCTACGCACCCGGCTTCATCTTCACGACATCCTTGTCGCCGGTCCTGGTCGCCGGCGCGCTCGCCAGCGTGAAGCACTTGAAGCAGTCCTCAGCGGAGCGCGACGCCCAGCAGGCGGCCGCTGCGCGCCTCAAGCACATTTTCCTGGCTGCGGACCTGCCGGTCATGCCGTCGACCACCCATATCGTCCCCCTCATGGTCGGCGATCCGCTGAAGGCGAAACGGATCAGCGACATCCTCCTCGCCGAATATGGCGTCTACGTACAGCCGATCAACTTCCCCACCGTGCCGCGCGGTACCGAGCGCCTGCGCTTCACCCCCGGCCCGGCTCATACCGAACAAATGATGCACGAGCTTACGGCCGCGCTCGTGGAGATCTGGGATCGGCTGGAGATGCGGCTGGCGGCTTAGAGCAGACTGCGCTAAATCTGACCCGTTCGCCCTGAGCCTGTCGAAGGGCTGTCCTTCTTTCCCTTCAAGGGGAAAACAGGGCTTCGACAAGCTCAGCCCGAACGGAAAAGAGCACTGATCCCGATTCACACAAGTTGCTCTAGCTGCAAGGATCCACCCGCAGCGGCGGCGCGCAGCGCCGGCCCAAGCCAAAGTTGTGGGCAAGTGGCACCAGCACCGCAATATGCGGTGGCAAAGATCGCCCCAATCCCCTAGAGACGGGGCTCCAATCCACCAGTGGAGTAACGGCGTGGCTGATCGCATTGCCATCGCTTCCGACCACGCAGCCTTTGAGCTCAAAGCTGCCCTCGCCGAGCATATCCGTGGGCTTGGCCACTACGTGCTCGATCTCGGGCCTGAGGGCGTCGATCCCGTCGATTATCCGGATTACGGCTACCGCATCGCCGAAGCGATCGCTTCCGGCGAGGCCGACAAGGGCGTCGCCATTTGCGGGTCGGGCATCGGCATCTCGATCGCGGTCAATCGGCATCCTGCCGCGCGCGCGGCGCTCGTCTCCGAGCCGCTTTCGGCGCGGCTCGCTCGCGAGCACAATGATGCGAACGTGCTCGCACTGGGCGCGCGCATCATCGGCGCCGAAATGGCCAAAGCCTGCATCAACGCCTTCCTCGCCACAGACTTTGGCGGCGACCGCCACCTGCGCCGAGTCCAGAAACTTTCGAATCCCAGCTTCGCGAAGGAGCCAGCATGAGCACACGTCCCGCCAATGACTTCGGCAGCCAGCCGGATGGTTTCTTCTCGAACAGCCTCGAAGCGTCCGACAAGGCCGTCGCGGACGCGCTCGCGGCCGAACTCGACCGGCAGCAGAACCAGATCGAACTGATCGCGTCCGAAAACATCGTTTC